>JBDHHL010000051.1:0-14730 GCA_039589375.1 Gemmatimonadota bacterium
TAACGCACTCGGTCGTCGGTCTGGGCTCAGAGACTTGGCCGGCCTGCTGTCGGCTGGCGCTTCGCTGGAGTCAGCTTTGATCGAGAACGATTCGCAGATGCCTACGGCGCCGAGTGCGATAGATCGTGAATCCTCCGCGATCTAACGTGAGAATCTCGTGCACGTTCAGGCCCTCGGCCAGCAGCACGAGCGTTGCGTCGGCAAAGTCCATGGGAGCCTCGGCGTACTTCTCCATCAAGGCAACGGCCTCATCGAGCTCGGGAGGCCGACTCAGGTCGTAGACCTGCAACCCGCTCGCCGCCACGAACTCGGCAAGCAGACGCGGCCCATCACGGTTGGCGGAAACGAGGTGCATGGCCTCCGTGATGACGGCGCTGGTCGTAGCAAGCTGACCGGTGAAGGCCTCCATGCACGCGGCCACGTCGGCTTGCGCGGGGTCTGTTGCATCCAGATAGGCGACGAGCGGTCCTGTATCGACCAACCAGGTCTTCACGAGCGCCAGTTTTGCTGCCTGAGTCTATCGCGCCAGGGCTCCGACGCCTGTTCGCGGAGCATCAGCCGACCCTTGAGATGGCCGGCCCGGGCACCTAGGGGGCGCTCGGCCAGGGCATCCTCGAGGATCTCGCGAACGAACTGGGAGAGAGTCTTGCCCTGAGCCGCGGCTCGCCTTGCCAGCTCTTGGCGAAGCGTCTCTTCGGTTCGGATCGTCAGTGTCGTACTCATGTATACACTGTACTACAGACAGGCGCTCTTGGCAACTCCGGGCGCCCTGATTGACCAGGGTCTTCTCTAACGAGTCTGCTGTCAGTGGATCTGGGCGGGACCGCTGCTCGTTGAAGATCGCTGAGCCGCGACCAGGAAGCGTTAGGCTGGTACGTGTCGCTGGGCTGGGCATCCCAGGCGGATATTGTCTATCTCGCCCCGGCCCTCCTTCGCAGCGCGGAGGTCTACGAACGTCTCGGCGAGCGCGAGCAGGCGGCAACCCACTACCAGCGCTTCATCACCCGTTGGAAGAACTGCGATCCGGAGCTTCGACCGATGGTGACCGCCGCGGAGGAGGCTCTGGCGCGGCTGACCGCCGAGGCCACCGGCGCGGGTCAGCGCTGAGGCTGCCGACCCGGAGTCCACTTCGAGAAGCGGATCGGCTCACTCGCTGCGCAGCGCCGCCATTGGATCGATCGCTGATGCCCGTCGCGCCGGAACCAGGCTGGCCAGCAGCACGACCAGGGATAGCATCCCCACCGCGCAGCCGAACGAGATCGGGTCCGCGGGACTCACTCCGAGTAGTATCGACCGCATCCCGAGTCCCAGTCCGGCGGCCAGCAACGCTCCCGCCGCCAATCCCGGAACGGCCAGGCGTACCGCGTCTCGCAGCACGGCTCCAAGGACCTGCGGTCGGCTAGCGCCCAACGCCATCCGCAAGCCGATCTCGCGGGTCCGGTGCGCGACCGCGAAGGCCACCACTCCGTACACGCCGATGGCCGAAAGGACTAGCGCCAGCAGACCGAGCCCGCCGGCCATTCGCGCCGTTGACCGCTGGCCCTGCGTTCCTCGGGCCACGAGCGACTCGGACGTGACCACCTGAGGGATCGGGAGGGTGGGATCGGCGTCCAGGATCGCGGACTGGATGGGCCTGACCAGGGTCGAGGCGTCCGCGCTCCCCCTGGCCACGATCATGACGCGCGGCCGGAATTGCTGTCGCAGGGCGACGAACACGTGGGGCCAGTTCTCGGTGGCCCGGCTCGAGGCCACATTGGGGACGATCCCAACGACAGTGAATTCCTGTGCCGTGTCTCTGGCTACAGAGAACCGTAGCCGCCGGCCCAGTGCGTCTTGACCGGGCCACATCCGCTCGGCCAGCGCTTGCGTGATGATGACGACCCTTTCGGAGGTTGCGTCGTCACTGGGCTCGAACCCACGTCCTCGCAGGATCGGAGTGCCGATCGTCTGGAAGTACCCCTCGCCGGCGCGCGTGAATTCGACAAGCACCCGCCCGCCCGTTTCGTCGAGTTGGTCCGCTCGGGACGCGCGGGTGAAGTTCCCGACCTGGTCCAGGGGGATTCCGTCCGCCAGCGACACCGACGCCAGCCCGGGCAGCGAGCCGACCGACTCGCTCACCCGGTCAAGAAAGCCGCCGGCTTCTTCGAGCGTTTCGTAGCCTTCCGTCGAGAGGTCCAGGTTCGTCACGAGCAAGTTGTGTGGCTCGAACCCGAGATCTTTCCGGTCCATCTCCAGCAACGCTCGCAGGAACAGACCGCTGATGGCCAGTAGGAATAGGGCTAGCCCCGTTTGGGCCGAAGCGGCATACCGATGGATGCGGCCAACGCGCCGCCCACCGCCTCCGGCGTCATCCTTCAGCGACGAGACCAGCTCGGGCCGACTGAACCGAATCGCCGGGAGCAGACCGATAGCGAGCGTGGTCACGAACATCAGCGCCAGCGAGAAGACTAGGATCATGCCGTTTGGACGCAGGCTGACATTTGGAATATCGATGGCGATGCTCGCGCTCGAGGCCGCGCTCGTTCCCCAGAAAGCCAGCAGGACGCCCAGTCCTCCTCCGAGAAGGGCGAGAACGAGCGCTTCGACCATCAAATGGCGCACGAGGCGTCCTCGACCCGACCCCAGCGCCATGCGAACCGCGATCTCCCGTTCCCTTGTGACGCTACGGGCCAGCACCATCCCGGCCACGTTCCCGCAGATGATCAGCAGAACCAGACCCGTCAGGGCAATCAGTCCGGCAGTGAACATCACGCTTCCCGCCCGGCCGTAGGCCGGGATCGGCCCGAAGCGATAGGCCCGAGCACCCCGATCCTGGTTGGTCTCCGGGTATTCCTGGGCGAACCGCGCGAAGACGGTTTGTAGAGCCGCGTTCGTCTGACTCACCGTGGCATCGTCTCGCAGTCGTCCCAGCGTCAGCAGCCACTGCGCAGCCCGGTCCCTCTCCGTGGTTCTCGGGCCGGCGAGGAAGGGGTGTTGCACTAGCGGCACCCACAGGTCCGTGTTTCTCGAGATGGGCTGGTGCCCTTTGAATGCTTCTGGTGCCACCCCGACCACGGTGTACGGAGTCCGGTTCAGGCTGATCGTCCCGCCGATGATCTCCGGTTCTCCGCCCAGCCGATTCCGCCACAAGTCGTAGCTAAGCACGGCTACCGGGTGTTCTCCAGAACCCACGTCCTCCGAGGGCAGGAAATCCCGACCGCGCTTGGGGACGACGCCCAGGACACGGAAGTAGTCGGCCGACACGTACATCACGCGGACGCGCTCGCTGCCGTCAGCGGTCGTTAGGCTCCCATCCCTCGGCTTCCAGCCGGCTAGAGCCTCGATCGGGGTCTGGGCCTCTCTCAGGTCCTGGAAGTCGGGATACGCCCACTCCTGTTGTTCCTGCCCGCGGCGCGTTAGAAGCAATTCGACGACCCCGTCCGCGCCGTCCACCCCCGGGACCGGTTCAAGAAGCATCGCGTAGACGTACGTGAAGAGCGCCGTATTGATGCCGATTCCCAGGGCGAGTGACAGCACCGCGACTAGAGTGAAGGAGCGGGACCGCGCCAAGCGTCTGAGCGCGAAATGAAAGTCTTGCCCCAAGTCCCCAAACCACCGGCTCACGAATGAACGGCCTGCTCCCCTCATGAGCGATCTCCTCTCAATGAAGGCCGGCGAGCTTCATACCCTTGGTAATTCGATATTCGGTGTTCGATATTGGATATTCGCAAGGCTTCTCTAGGTAGCTCGTGCATGGCAGCGATTGCAGTTTTGTGGGGCCAACCACACTTACCGTACGCGGCACCTGCGGCCTCTGTTTCGTGTTCAGCTACCGGGCGCACGTGGCGCCCCAGTGCCGGCGCCAGCGACTTCATCCCTGCTCAGCGCGCCACTTCACATGTCGGGTTTTTGCTCTCGATTGCGCATCTGATGTTGTGAGCGGCTGCTCCAGCCGCCGGCACTGCTGAACTCTAACGGGAGAGAGCATATGCACTATGCGTCCAAGGCGCTTGCGTTGCTGTTGGTCCTCGCTGCCTGCACGGAAGGCGAGCGCCAGCAGGAAGGGGTCAGCCTGTCCGCCGATGCGGGCCTAGCGACCCGCGTGTCCGACGCGTCCGGATCACCGCTCGGGACCGTTCAATTGGTCAACTCGTGCACCGATGCGGCCGTCATTCATCTGGGGAGGGGACTCGCCCTGCTTCACAGCATGACCTACGAGGAAGCCGAGGCCGCCTTCGCCACGGCGACGGAGACCGATCCTGACTGCGCCATGGGCTACTGGGGTCAGGCGATGACGTACGTGCACCCGCTCTGGTCCGATCCGCCCAGCGAGGCCAGGTTCGAGACCGGCCGCGCCTTGCTCCAGCAGGCACGCGCCAACGCCCAGTCGGCGCACGAGCTCGCCTACGTCGAGGCCCTGGCCGGGTACTATCAGACAGGCCGCGGCGACTCGGAGAAGCCGAACTTGATCGGCTTCGAGAACGGTTGGCGAGCGTTTCACGAGAAGTACCCGAGCGATCCCGAGGGAACCGCCTTCTACGCGCTGGCCCAGCTGGCCACGGTCGATCCTGGTGACAAGACCTTCAACAAGCAGCGAAAAGCGGGCGCGTTGGCGGAGGCCGTGCTGCAAGCGGTTCCCGACCACCCGGGCGGGCACCACTATATTATACACGCCTACGATAACCCGGCGCTCTCCCAACTGGCCGTGGACGTGGCGCGGAGCTACGGGAAGATCGCGCCCGAGATCCCGCACGCGCTGCACATGCCGACCCACACCTTCACGCGGCTCGGTCTGTGGCAGGAGTCGATCGATTGGAACCGCCGTTCGGGAGATGCGGCGCTGAAACGCCCCGTTGGCGACAAGATCTCGCTTCACTACTTCCACGCGTTGGACTACCTGGCGTACGCCTATCTCCAGGGCGCCGAGGATGGGCGGGCTCTTGAAGTACTAGTTGAGCTCACAGGCGTTACTCCACCTTATCAAGCACACTTAGCTAGTGCCTACACTTTCGCGGCGGTGCCCGCGCGGCTGACGCTCGAGCGGCAGTTGTGGGCAGCGGCGGCGGATCTGGAGCCACGCTGGCCGAGCGCCTATCCCTGGGAGACTGCGCCCGCGATGGAGGCGATCACGTACTTCGCCCGGGCCTTGGGCGCCGTGCGGAGCGACCGGCTCGAGCAGGCGCAGGCGGACCTCGAGACCCTGACGGAGCTTCAGGCACAGGTCGCCGCAACCAACGCCTATTGGGGAACCCAGGTCGAGATTCAGCGACTCTCGGCGCTCGCCTGGCTGCAGATCGAGGAGGGATCGCTTGACGAGGCGTTGTCGACGATGCATGCCGCCGCGGACCTCGAGGCCGGGACGGAGAAGCACCCGGTGACCCCGGGCGAAGTCTTGCCAGCGCGCGAGCTGCTGGCCGACATGCTGCTACGGCTTGGACGTCCGACGGAAGCATTGACGGAGTACGAGGCCGCACTCGAACGGAGCCCAAATCGCTTCAACAGCTTGTACGGCGCGGGTCGCGCCGCCGAGCTGAGCGGAGATGCAAAGGCCGCCGCGCGCTATTACGGGGCCCTGGTCGAGGTGACGGCGAACGCCGATACCGATAGGGAGCGGCTACAGCGCGCGAAGGAGTACGTGGCGAAGGCTAGTATCTGAGTCGCCGAGGTAGGTGGACTAATCGGACCAGCGATCCGCTATGTAGTCCACCGCCTCCTCGACGTTCAGCCTGCGCGTGCCGCCACCCGTGCGCAGGTAGAACATGGCGGTGTCGTCTTTCTTGATGAACACGGGTTTGGCTGAAGATCTGGTGATGACCCGGCAGATGTCTTTTCCGTCCACGTCGTGAAACACCACGTGGAGGTGGCGACACGAATCCGTGCCGATGTGCGCCGCGACGGCGCCCATGATCGCCTGTTCGAAACCGTCTCGGTTCTGCTTCTTTAGCGTTTGGTAGTCTCTTTCCAGGCCGACGATTTCTCCGTCGTCGGCCACCCCCACCAAAAGGGTGCCTCCATCAGCGTTCATGAACCCCGCCAGCGTCTTCACGACAACAGCCTCGAGCGCGCGGTTGACCTTGCCTTGCTTCAAGTCCCAGCGGAGGGTCGACTTGAACTCGAGCACGCCGCTCTCGCCCTGGCGGATCAGTGCTCGGAGATCCTTCTCGAGTTCCGCACTCAACTGTTGTATCTGGCGAGCTTTCGTGTAGAGGGCGTTGAACATCAGGGCTGTGAGCAGCCCGAGGGCCGTGCCCGCTCCGGCGTACAACGCCGTCCTGATAGGCGGCCTCAAGCGGATGGTGTCCCACAGCTGTGAAATGACGAAGGCGCGGGCTGACGATGCCGGCGGCTGGTGCTCGTGGTAGTAGACGAACTCGTTGAGGGGGTGCAGCACGAAGATGCCCGCCAGCGCTCCCACCGCGACGGGGATGGCGAACAGTAGGATCCAGCGCTGACGGCGTAGCACCTCCGGCGTCTGAATCGTCGGTAGCTTGGAAAGTGTCCCGAACATGGCTGACTTGTATAACGCTTCAGCGAGGTGTGCAACCCGCCTCTCCAACGCGGTTGCCACGCCCAACTCCCCGTTGTACCGTCAAGCGCGCAGGCGTCACTCACCACAAGAGAGGAAGCAGAGCGCATGTTCCGGATCGTTCGTGACCTGAGCTTCTCACTCCGTGCCCTCCGACGTAGACCGCTATTCCCCATCGTCGCCGTGGTCATCCTTGCACTCGGACTCTCGGCTACGATGGCCGTGTTCACGTACATCAACGGGTTCTATCAGCCGTTCCCTGGAGTGGACGCCGACGGCCTGGTGCGGGTATTCGGGGTCGAGGACGAAAGTCCCTACGTCGACATCTCGTACCTGGACTTCCTCGACTATTCAGAGGCGGACGGGGCTTTCGAGGAATTCGCCGCCACGCAACCGTTCTATGCCGCCAGCGTACGCCTCGAGACCATGACGGAAGTCGCGTTCCTGGAAGCGGTCTCGGGTAACTACTTCTCTGTGCTCGGACTAGAGACGAGCCATGGCCGGGGCATCCAAGCCGATGACGATCGACCTGGCGCCGATCCCGTGGCCGTCATCTCGCACGCTTGGTGGCTGCGCAGCTTCAACGGCGACCCAGCGGTGATCGGTACCACCATCTATCTCAACTTCAGGCCGTTCACTTTGGTCGGCGTTGCGTCGCCGGAGTTCCTGGGCACGGTCTCCGGTTTCCTACCCGACGTCTGGATCCCGATCGCGCCATTCGCGGACCGCTACGTCAGCTGGACTCGACAATCCGAGAATCGTGACGTGCCTCTCGTCCGCGTCTACGGGCGACTGCGAGATGGAGCCCGAGAAGAGCAGGGACTGGCGGAGCTGACAGGCATAGCGGCGGGGCTCGATGACGCCTACCCCCGGCAGACGGAACCGCGCCGAATTCGGCTCGGACCCGCAACCTGGATCGACCCGCGCTCCCGACTTGCCGAGCAGCCCACGGTCCGCTTGATGATGGTGGCTGCCGGCGTACTTCTTCTGTTGGTCTGTGCTAATGTCGCGAACTTGCTGCTGTCGGTGGCTGCCGGGCGGCAGCGTGAGATGGCCATGCGGGCCTCGCTCGGGGCGTCTCCCGGCCGACTCGTCTGGCAGGTCCTTACCGAGAACGTGCTGCTTTCGGGGATCGCGGGCATCATCGCTCTGTTGCTCGCCAGTCCGGTCAGCGCGCGGCTCGGTTCTTACTTCGCGCGGCCCAGCGTGTGGGGGATGGACGTGCCGCGCGAGGCGTCGATCGACCCAAACGTGGTCGCTTTCGCCCTGGCGATCTCCGTAGTCACAGGACTCGTTGCAGGCCTGCTGCCGGCGCTCCGCGCTTCGAGCCGCAACCTGGCGGACACGCTGAAGATCGATTCACAAGCATCAGTAGGCAGTCCGCGGCGAATCTGGGGGCGGCGGCTACTGGGCATGCACGACGCGCTCGTCGCGACCCAGATCGCGCTCTCGGTGCTGCTCTTGGTAGTCGCCGGGCTCGTGGTACGGACTCTGGTCACCGTCGGTAATCTCGACCCCGGGTTCTCGTACGATCGCCTCGTTGTCACACACATCTCGACCAGCAGTACCACTTTGGAGGCCGGACAGCGCGAGCGATTCTTCCGGGAGGTAGCGGAGCGGGTCGCGGAGGAACCGTGGGCACGCACCGCAACCGTGGTGGATTTCCCGCTTCTCTCGCCGCACATGTCGGCCGAGTTGCGCTTGGACGGTCAGACCGATCCCGTGCCCTTCGTATACTCGAAGGTGATACCCGGGTTCTTCGAGGCGCTGGATATCGGAGTGCTGCAGGGTCGCAGCTTCGTTGCCGGCGACACGACCGGCGCGAACGACGTCGCCATGGTCAACGAGAGCCTGGCGCGCCGCTTCTTCCCCGGAGAGCAGCCGGTCGGCCGTCGGCTCTGGTGGCCCGGCACCGGCGAACGCGAGGATCGTGCCTTCGAAATCGTCGGGGTCGTGCGCGACACGAAGACCCGGGACTACCTGGCCGACATCGAGCCGACCGTCTACTTCTCGTATCCTCAGTTCAGCTACCCCACGGGCAGCGCGTTGATGGTCTCGGTCGCCGGCGACCCGGGAGCCGCCGTACCGCTGCTGCATCGCTGGTTACGCGATTACGAGCCGCACCTCGCCATCGTCAACGTCGTTCCCTATACCGAAGTCGTCCGCGGATACATTTACACGCAGCGGATGAATGCAGAGATGTTCTCCGCGCTGGCCTTTCTCGGGCTGGCGCTGGCCGCCGTCGGGATCTTCAGCGTCATGAACCTGGCGGTCAACCGGAGGACGCGCGAGATCGGCATCCGCATGTCCATCGGTGCACAGCGCTCCGACATCGGCCGCTTGGTCATCAAGCGAGCCCTGATCCCGGTCGTCATTGGGCTCGTCGTGGGTCTGGCCGCTTCACTCGCCGCGACGGGGCTGGTGCGAGGACTTCTCTTCGGCGTCGAACCGATCGACCCGCTCAGCTTGGTCGTCGGCACGGTCGTGCTCGTGGTCGCCGCGCTGTCGGCAGCGTATCTGCCCGCCCGCCGGGCCGCGACGGTCGATCCGATGATAGCTCTGCGCCTGGAGTGAAATGAACGACGAATGTCCCGCGAAAGCCGTGTTGATCACGGGTGCGTCGACGGGCATCGGCGAAGCCTGCACGCTCCGCCTGGATGAGAAAGGCGTTCGCGTCTTTGCGGGTGTGCGGAATGAGTCTGACGGCGCAGCCTTGAGAGCGAGGGCATCGGACAGGCTGACGCCCGTTCTCATCGACGTCACGGACCCGGAGACGATGGCCTCGGCGCGCGCGACGATCGCGGATGCCGTCGGCGAAGACGGCTTGGCCGGACTGGTGAACAATGCCGGAACCTTCTACGGCGGTCCGCTCGAGTTCGCTCCCGTCGACGAGCTGCGCAGGCTGTTCGAGGTCAACTTCTTCGGTGCGATAGCGGTGACGCAGGCGTTCCTTCCGTTACTGCGCGCCGCCGCGGGCCGGATCGTCAACATGAGTTCGGTAAGCGGTCTGATGGCGTTCCCGTTCCTCGGACCCTACGCGGCGAGCAAGTTCGCGCTGGAAGCCATTTCCGATTCGTGGCGCGTCGAACTGAGACCCTGGGGCATTTCGGTCTCGGTCGTTGAACCCGGAGTCGTGGATACGCCTATTTACGACAAGGTCCTCGCGACGTTGAGAAAGGCACGCGAGGCATACCCGCCCGAGGCGCGCGAGCTCTACGGCCCGATCTTCGGACTCTCCGAAAAGCGTGAACGTCGGAGGACTCCAGCCGATCGCGTCGCCGGGGCGGTCGAGCACGCCTTGTTCTCACGCCGGCCCAAACGCCGCTACCTGGTGGGAGGCGAAGCGAAGTTCGTTCCGATGTTCGGGAAACTGCCCGTCGCTTTCAGGGACTGGCTTATCGCGAAGCAGTTCCCGACCTATCCGTAGCTCTCGCGACGACTACTTCCTGGTGGTTCCGTGCTCGTGCACGATCTTCCACCCGTTCACAGTCTTGAGGAAGACAAACGTCTGGCGGCCGCTCGCCTTTTGTTCCTCCCCATCTATCACGAAAGAAACGTGCGGGTAGTAGGTGGCTACCCCGACGTCTCCGAATACATCTATCTTCAGTTCCTTGACCTCATAGTTCACGTCTGAGACTGAACCGAAGAAAGCCGCCTCGGACTCGTTTGTGCTTGCCAGGTCTTGGCGCTCGAAGCTGCGCGGGCCGAACTTGGTGAACTTGTCACTGTCGAGGTGTATCGCCTGCAGAGCGTCGATGTTGCCCGTCATGATGTCGTTCGCGATGGACTCGACGACCTCGCGTAGCTCGGCCTGGGCCTCTGGGAACGAGTCATTGACGAGATCCTGATGCTGCCCCGCGCTTGTGCATGAAACGAGGAGCAAGAGCACTGGAATCAATAAGGCCGGCCTGTTTCCCTTGTTCATGCCATTTCGCCTCTCTGCTCGGCCTGTCTTGTTCAGGTTCGCCACGGTTCGAGCCGGGCGGGCCGTCACCGGTCCATACCAGGTACACGCGTTGTTGTCTTGCCGTCCTCGTCGTAGAAGCTCAGACTTCCGGCTTCTTTATGGTAGAGCACTGTAGCCCCTTTTGATTCCGCCCCGTGCAGTGCTACACCACCACCGCCATGAGAGAACTGTGCGATGCCAATTCGCACAGTGCCTTCGCCGTCATGAATGAACAGCGCCGACTGATCTGGATCGTGGGCAAGAGACAAGCGGAGAGAGCCATTCGGATCATGGATGAACAATCCCGTCGATCCGTCAGCGTCTGTCCCCAACACGGCCCGGACCGAGCCATCGACGTCGACGAGTTCGAACCGTTGTGAGCGAACGGTGTCGTCACTGCCTCCCTGTGACGTGCTGCCGGTCACCAAGACGAACGCCGCCGCCAAAGCGACCAGGGTCAGTACTCGGTTCGCCCGCTCGAGCCTTCGAACACGAATCTCAATATCTGCGCCCATCTACGAATCTCTTGTCCGGATTTACGCAACGATCTTGCAGCTTCCGGCTTTTCCCCGACGCGTTGCAGGGGGCTTCGGGACAATATCAAAGACTTCGTAATGCGCCGTGATGGCTATGGTCCTACCTTCACGGCACTTCAGTCGGCCTTCGGTTCTATCGTGAGGGAGTCGATGAAGGTCTCGGACTCCGGAGCGACATCGAGATCCTGTTCCTGCACGTACGCAATCGTCTGCTCTACCAAGCCATGGTAGACGGTCAAGAGATTCCTGCCCCGGACTTCCACCTTGTGTCTCCTGAACTCCAGGACGATGCACTGCGGAGACGTGAGGGCCACCGACAGCAGCTCGCTATACGCCAGGGCATAGCAGGTGCCATCCGTGCCACGAAAGTCGATCATCGGGGCGCGGGAATCTGCCGCCTCGATGTTGGCAAAGGAGTGGTCGTCGTCTTCCGGCATCACGAGTTACCCGCCCAGCCTAGAGGGGAATGCGCTCCCACTTGCGCTTCAAAGGCATCGAGTTACGGCACGCCGCTATGGCTTGGCTCAAGTCATCGTAAGACTCAGTGTCGCGTACGTCATCCAAGTAGATACAGCGGCGTGCAACACCTTCGACAGTGAAGGCCCAGTACATGCTCATCAGTGGGTTGATCCAGAGCTTACTCCCCTTTGTGCGCTCGGTCGTGTGGTGATCGCCGAACTCCCCTGCGATGGCCGACAGAATGGATGACGAGACTATGCTCGGGTGTTCCGGCATCTTGGAAAAGGCAAACGCTGCTGCCTCGCGGTACAGCCTCGCTTCCTCCATGCACGCCAGTAGCGAGAAGGCACCGAGAAACGCTCCTGCTTTCGCCAATGCTGCCACGTTCTCCAGGACGCAGCCATGACTGACGCCGTGAAAGGTGTCCACGCCGAAGCCAATACATACGAGGGATCGGCGTTCCACGTCTAGTGAGTCGACTGCTGCGATGCTTGCGATGTCCTCCTCCGGCGTGCCCAGATCGGGTTCATCGCCCCGCATGAGGCTGTCTGTCCCACCATCAACGAGCAAGATCGTGTCTATCTCATATTCCTTCGTGACAGCGCTGTATGCTTCGGCAAGTGGGCGGACGCCGGTTCTGTGGAAGCTATGGATTGACACGTCTTCGCCCCGCAGACGGAACCACTCGCAAAGGTATTTCTCTGGAAAGTAGTCCGATGGCCCTCTCGAATCGGCGGTCACCTCGGTTGCAGCCCAGGCGAGCTTGCGCCCGTCGACAGCGTGCAGATGTGTGAAGCTGAGATTGGCGAGCTGTACCTCCTTGCCGCATTTCCGCAGGTGGAAGAACAGCGGCAAACCACAATACACATCGTAGCCGCCACCGATCCCGGCTATGAGCACCCGCTGCGCCGGTTTCAGCTTCTCGAACAGAAGGCCTTGGTCAAGGTTCATGTATAGCTGGCCTCCGCACTCCTGAAAGCTCAAACGGCGGTCGCATCTTACGTCTTGTTAGGCGGATTGCCTTTACACTCCCTCTCTACTGGCCCTCCAAGGGGACCGGTTCCGCCGCATCGCTGGTGAATGCGAGCGCCGAGATGAACCACTCGCCCTCGATCTTCTTCCAGACTACCAGGTACTTGCCCATGTCCAAGAGGTCGCCCTCCGGTCCGGCCAGAACAAACCTGTTGACTCCGTACTCATAGGCGAGATCGCCTGCGGCCGACACCTCGAGGTACGATGTCGTACCGGAGAATTCCTTTAGCATGCCGCTCTCGAAGTACTGCCGGTACAGATCGCCGATTGCCTCCTTGCCCTGGACCTGCGGCGCCCCGGCCCCCTGCGAGATGGCGTCTTCGGCCCAGAACGCGAGCGCTTTCTGGACGTCAAAGGCAGCTTCAGCTGCAACGACTCCCTCGCTGCGTACCTGAACCGCCTCCATCTCGGCTGCGACGTCGACCTGCGGTGCGCCACAGCCTGCGATCGTGCCGGCTGCGAGGACGCTTAGCGCGAATAGTGTGGCAAGCCGCATTTCAACCTCCTTCATGCGAGGGAACTGCAGGTGACCCCTCGTCCAAGCGGAGCAGGGTATTGAGGAGTACGTTCGCCCCTGCAGTGATATCCTCTGGACGAGAGAACTCCTGCGGAGAGTGGCTGATGCCTCCCACGCTGGGAATGAAGATCATGCCGATGGGTGCCAGCAACGCGATACTCTGCGCATCGTGTCCCGCACCGCTGGGCATATGCAGCGTACTGTGGCCCAACTCTGCCGCCGCATCGGTGATCATGCGCCGAATGCCCTCGTTCGTGGGAGCGGATTTACTGACATAGTACTGATCGAGCGCGAACGTGGTTTGCGTCGCTTTCGCCACCTTCTGGCTCTCCGACTCGATGGTCTGGTAAAGAGCGTCGATCTTCCCCATGTCGAGATCGCGGATCTCGAGGCTCAACTTGACCTGGCCCGGTATGACGTTCGGGGCTCCCGGCAATACCTCCGCCTGGCCCACCGTGCCGACCTGGCGGCCCTCGACGCCGGTTACGACTCGATTCACCAGCTTGATGAAATCCGCCGCGGCGAGCAGGGCGTCGCGGCGGTCGTTCATGGGAGTGGTGCCGGCGTGATTGGCGAACCCGTCGATGGTCACGCGCCATCTCTTGATGCCAACGATCCCTTCCACGACACCGATATCGATGCTTTCCCCTTCGAGAAGCGCGCCCTGTTCAACGTGTAACTCGAGGTAGGCGGCGATGCTTCCCGGTTTCCGCTTGGCCTTCGATAGCTTGTCGGGGTCTCCGCCCAGGATCCTGATCCCCTCGCGCATGGTGTGGCCGCTGTGGGTCACGAGGTCGAGTTCCGCCCGGTCCAGTTCACCACTCATGACACGGCTGCCGGTCTTGCCGCTTTCCTCGTTCACGAAGACGGCGACCTCGAGCGGATGGCGAGTCACAATGTTCTTTTCGGCGAGGGTCTGGACAGCCTCGATGGCACCCAGGGTCCCCACGGGGCCGTCGTAGTTCCCACCTTGGGGCACGGAGTCAATGTGCGAGCCCAGCATCAGCGGTTGCGCACCGCCCCCCCCACCCGCGCGGCCTTCTTTCCTGCCGATGATGTTGCCCGCAGCGTCGACCGCGACCTCGAGGCCGGCGGCACGCATCAGCCCCTTCACGTACTCGCGCGCCTCTAGATCGGCCTCGCCAAATGCGACCCGGTTGATTCCGCCCGTAGCTAACCGGCCGAATCGCGCGAGTTCCCGTATGTGCGTATTGAGCCGTTGCCCGTTTACCCTGAGCGCCTGCGTCACAGCGGATGCGAGCAGCGATGGGGGTAGCCCCAGCCAGCCGATCGCCAGCGCGAGGCGATGCGCGAAGTGGCGTCTATTCATGACAGGTCACCTATAGTTGGCCCGAGACTATCGGCCGTCCGCAACTGGAGGCGTACGGGAATCTCAGCCCAGGCGCGCCCCGACGCAAACTTCTTGACTGGTCCGTTCGTATAGAGTATCTGTAGGAACACATATAGACTATCGATAGGAGGCGTGGTGGCTGGTGACAAAGCGGATCTGCTCCGCGGGACCCTGGACATGCTGATCCTGAAGACGCTCTCTCTACAGCCCATGCATGGGCTCGGGATCTCGCGGCGCCTCGGGCAGATCACGGACGGGGTGTTCCAGGTGCAGCCGGGCTCTCTCTTTCCGGCGCTTCACCGCTTGGAGCAAGAGGGCTGGGTCAAGGGAGTCTGGGGTGAATCGGAGAACAACCGGCGGGCCAAGTTCTACCGTCTTACCTCC
>JBDHHL010000052.1:0-14708 GCA_039589375.1 Gemmatimonadota bacterium
TGCCGGGCAGCGACCCGCTGGACCTCTGCGGCGTCGACGGCCGCGACGCGGTCCCGGTACTTCTCCAAATAGTCGTCCGGTAGTCCACGTAATCGTGCGGTCGCTACCTGACCGGCTACCTGTTGGGGCGTCTCGATCTGGCGTGGGAACGAGCCGGTGAGGAAGTCTTTGGCGAGCTTGAGGTCCGCGTCTGGGGCCGGCTCGCTACGGATCCGGTCGATCAGCGCCAGCATGTCCGCCATCGAGCTATCGGCGACTTCGTTCCGGACCTCGGCATACGCTTGGAAATACCCGCGGTCGATGCGCTTGGCGGTCGATGCGTAAGATCCGTAGGTGTAGCCTTTCTCCTGACGCAGGACCTGGAACAGCCACGCTGTGGAACCTCCGCCAAGGACTTGCATCCCCACGTCTAGCGCGACCCAATCGGAGTCGGTCGCGGGAGGCATGAGGTGGCCGATACGGATGACGGCCTGCACGGAGCCGGGCTTGTGGTAGAAGTGGACCGCGCGCCCGCTGCGCGTCGGCGGAACCGACATGGTAACGTCCCCGACGGGGGCCGGTTCCCAGCCGCCGAAATGCTGCTCCAGTTTCCGCACGATGTCATCGCGCTCGACGTTACCCGCGATTACGAACAGCGCATTATCCGGCCGGTAGTTCTTGCGATGGAACTCAACCATGTCCTCCCGCCCGATCGACTGGAGCGACTCTTCGGTGATCAGATTGCCATACGGATGGTCTCCGTAGACCCCCTCAATGAAGCGACGCGTCGCCACTTGGTCCGGCTGGCTCAACTGCACCTGGAGGCCGGTGAGTAACCGCTTGCGCCAGATCTCGAACTCGTCTTCTGGGAACGTCGGATTGATGACCATATCCGCCATGATCTCGAGCGCTTCGTCGAGGAACTTGGTGAGCGCCGTCGCGGTCGCGCTGGTCCAGTCCTCGCCAGCGCTCGCACCGATCGAGGCACCGATGAAATCGACCGACTGCGCGATCTGTTTCGCGTCGCGGGTTACGGTCCCCTTGTTCAGCATGTCTGCGACCAGCGACGCCAAACCTCCTTTGCCGACCGGATCGTAGGCGCTGCCGCTCATGATCCGCAGGTTCACTGTGACCACCGGCTGCTCGTGGTTCTCTACGATCAAGATCTGCGTGCCGTTGGACAGCGTGACCTCTTCGTAGTCCGGGAAATCCACCGCGCCCAGCGGGAGAGCGGGCGGGGGTGCCTGCTGCGCGACGGCCGATCCGACGCTCGACAAGGCGAGGAGAGCCGCGCCTACTATACCTAGCATTCTCATATCCATCCTGAGTCTCCTACTATGTAGTCTATTTCGGCGTCTCTGAGCCCGCGGCGGGCACAACGATGACTACGGTGCGGTTGGCCGGCGCTAGATACTTGCGCGCGACGCGACGGATATCTTCCACGCTCACGTCCATGTAGCGATCGAGGTTTTCGTTGATCAGCGAAACATCGCCATAGTAGTAACGGTACCTTTGCAGCTCGCTGGCTTTGGAAAACACCGTCTGCCGGCCCATGATCTGGTTCGAGCGCAACTGGTTTTTCGCCTTCTGGAGCTCGCGTTCGCCGACACCCTCGTTCTTGAGCTTCTCGACCTCTTCGTCGACCAGAGCTTCGATCCGCTCGATTGTAACGCCCTGGTTGGGCAGAGCGATGAAGAAGAGCACCCCTGGCCCGAGACGCAATTGCAGCTGGCTGAAGACCACGAGGGCCGCTTGCTCTTCCTTGACCAACCGCTGATTCAGGCGACTGGACTCGCCCGGGCTGAAGACGCTGGAGAGCAACTCCAGAGCGTAGGAATCCCCATCGGAGATAGGCGGGATGTTGTAACCGGCGATGTAGGCCGGCACGTTCGCCTGCCTGTCTTCTACCGTTGTTCTTCGCTCACCGTCACTGCGCGGGGTCGGGGTGAATTCCGGTAGCGACGGCGGATCAGAGCCACGTGGGATGTCGCCGAGGTACTCCTCCGCCATCTCGCGCACTTGGTCCACGGTCACGTCGCCGGCAACGACCATCGTCGCGTTATTCGGCACATAGTACTTCTCGTAGAAAGCACGCACGTCTTCGGTTGTCGCCGCATTGAGGTCGTCCATGCTGCCGATTACCGTGTGGTTGTACGGGGGCCAATCGGCCACCAAAGTGTCGAGCGTTTCCACTCCACCCGAGTAAGGTTGGTTTTCGATCCGCAGGCGACGCTCTTCCTTCACGACCTCGCGCTCACGCTCGAAGTTCTCCTTCGTCACCTGGAGGTGCCCCAGTCGCTCGGCGTGCAGCCAGAGCGCCAAGTTGAGCCGGTTGGACGGCAGGACCTCGTAGTACGCGGTCCGGTCGTTATTGGTCGTGGCATTGCGTGTGCCGCCGGCGCCGGCGACCAGTCGCCGCAGCTCGCCTTGCTCGAGGTTTTCGGTTTCCTGCGATAGCATGTGCTCGAACAGGTGCGCGAAACCCGACCGCCCTTCTTCCTCGTGGGCGCTCCCCACATCGTACCAGACGGTCACCGCCACTATTGGCGTCGAGTGGTCCTCGTGGATGATGACGGTGAGGCCGTTGTCCAATGTGAAGGTCTCGAACTCGATTGGCGGTGCCGTCTCCTGAGCGTGCAGCGATGCGGCAAGAAACATCAGGAGGGCAGCCGCCAGAACTGGCAGGCTACGCATGAGCGGCTCCAGGTTGTGGTTCTCTTGGTTAACGGACTTTGAAGGCTACAGGTTTGGTTCGTGAAGATCAAGCGAACGGCCCGGGCTAGGGGGCGAAGAATTACCCCTAACCCGACCAACCGTCGCTGACTATCCGCGTAGACTACTTGCCGACCCCCGAGCTCACGCCGACGGGATCGTCCTGCCAGTGATCGGGAAGTTCCAACGTCCGCTGCCGGGGCCAAACCTCGTTCAGCGTTTCACCCTCGTACAGCCTCCCGTTCTTCATCACGTAGCGGATCGTGTTCGTGTTCCGCAGATCGTCGAGAGGGTTGGCGTCGAGCACGATCAGGTCGGCCAGCTTGCCGGGCTCGATGGAGCCGAGATCGCCGTCGAGTCCGAGGCCTTCGGCGCCGAGTATCGTCGCTGCGCGTAGCGCGTCGTGGTTTGACATGCCACCGGATCCGACCGCCCAAAGCTCCCAGTGGTAGCCCAAGCCCTGGAGCTGGCCGTGGCTGCCGACGCCCACGCGGCCGCCCGCTTCGATCACTTCCTTCAGCGCGACGCCGTGCTTCTCGAAGATGTACTCCTCGGGTAGGAACCACTGGCCGCGGCGCCGCGTCACCTGGTCGATCACGGGGTGTGGCGTGAAGCGGCGCAGCTTCATGTCGTCGTGCGGGTTCTCGTTCTCGTAGAAGTAGTTCTCCGAGAACGGACCGCCGTAGGACACGAGCAGCGTCGGCGTGTAGGTGGTCTTGCTCTCTGCCGTCAGAGCGATGACGTCCTGGTAGATGGGATAGATAGGCCACGAGTGCTCCTGGCCCGGATAGCCGTCGATGATCATCGACAACTCGTACGCCATCCGCAGCCCGCCCTCAGTGGTGGGCATGAGGCGTTGCTGCTTGGCCGCCATGATGACCCACTGCCGCTGCTGGCGGTTCCCCGACATGTACATCTTGATTGTCTTGGTGTCGTAGTATTCCGAGTAGCGCTTCAGGATCTTGTTCGCGTGATCGAGGTCCTTGATCGGATCCGTGACGTAGTCGCCGAAGACGCCGGGACCGGTCGAATAGACGCGCGGCCCGATCATCGTGCCCGCGGTCACCATGTCGCCGTAGGTCAGGACATCGGTGGTGCTGGTCTGCGGGTCCCGCGTCGTGGTCACGCCGTACGCCAGGTTGGCTAGGTAGAGCCAGATCTGTGGCTTATGCACGCCCCAGGCCGGCCACATGTGGGAGTGTGTATCCACGAACCCGGGGATGATGCTCTTGCCCGCGACGTCGATGACGCGGGCATCCGCCGGGACCTCAACGTCGCCACGTCGGCCCAACGCGACGATCCGGTTGTTCCGCACCACGAGATCGGCGCTCTCGATCACCTCGTCGCCTTTCATGCTGATGACGCGCGCTCCTGATAGGACTACCGTGCCCTGGGGGATGTCGCGCGGCGCCTGGATGATGATGCGCTTCTCCAGCGGCTCGTACCTCGGCTCCTCCTTCTTCTCGTCTTTCTTCTCCTGCTCTCCTTCCTGCTGTTCCGCCTGTTCGCCCGCCTGCGCCTCCTCTTCCTCCTGCTCTTGCTTCTTGGCCGCCTCGACGCTGTCGGCGAACGCCTGCGCCGCGTCCAGGTCGTAGACCACGTGGGCGTTGCCGATGGACCAATGCACCGTTCGGCCGTCGGCGCCCCAGGCCGGGAACTGCCCGCCGATGTCGGTCACCTTCCGGGCGGGGAACGCGGCGTTCTCGGGCTTGGCCACGGAGATGGTCGGCGTCTCGCCGCCCAGGTAAGGCACCGTCACCGTGTAGATCTCGTGGTCCACCAAAGCCAGCGCCTGATCGCCAATCGGCGCCATCAGCACCACGCTCGGACGGTTGGGCTGCTGGGAGCCCGGGCGCTTGAATCCGCTCACCTTGACGTGCGCCTTCTCGTCGGTCCCGTCCCAGCGGATGGAGAGCAGCCCCTTGTCACCGTGGTGCAGGTAGACCCGGTCGGGATTCTGCGTGAAGTGAGGCACCGAGCGGCCCTCGGTCGGCGCGATGACCGCGACGTCGCCGCCGTCGGCGCTGACCCAGACCAGATCCTCGCTGGCGCCTGGGGCGCGAGGTCCGGTGGCCTCGTGGTAGGCTCGGGCCGGTCCGCGGATGGCCGCGATCCGGCGGCCGTCGGGCGACCAGGCGGGCAGCTGGTAGATACCGTCCACGTTCGTGAGTCGTTGCGGGTCGCCGCGGCCATCAACGCGCACCTTGAAGATGTGTCCGCCCTCCTGCGACCAGGTGACGTAGGCGATCCAGCGGCCGTCGGGCGACCAGGTCGGCTCCGCCTCGGTCATGTCAGCGCCGGTGAGGCGGCGCGGGGAGCCGTCGGGCCAATCCATCACGTAGAGGCGGTCCAGCGCGGCGAAAGCCAGCCGTGTGCCGTCGGGTGAAGGAACCGCGTCGCGGATTTGCCGGACGGTAAACTCCGGGGTGTCCTCGATGGGGTAGTCGAACTCCACCAGCGGGCCGATCTCCAAGTCGGTCTGGACCCGGAACGGGATCTGGATCGGGTCGCTGCCGTCGATGGGAATGCGCCAGATCGTGCCGCCGTACGAGGCGACCAACTCCCTCGAGTTGGGCGTGAAAGACATGCCCGGCAGCACATCCCGGTCCGCGATCGACTCTTGGTCGTCGCGTTGGACGGGATACGCTAGCCAACGCTCGTCACCGGTCCGCAAGTCGCGGATGCGCAGGCCGGTCTGGTCCTCGAACCGCGTTCCGTAAGCCAGCCAGGCACCATCTGGCGAGATCGTGGGGCGGAGGGCCGATCCGTAGCGCGACGAGCGCGTGTAACGCTCACCGGTATCACGGTCGTAGACCTCGAGCTGGTATTGCGGCAGCATCGCGTTGTAGGTCCAGCTGCCGGACCGCCGGGCGTACCATATGTAGCGCCCGTCGGGCGTGAACGCGGCCCCCTGCGTCTTCACGTTCTCCGGCTCGGCGACGATCTTCTTACCCGAGCCGCCGTCGATGTGTCCGATCCACAGCTGCACCACACCCAAGCGCGTGTCCCCACGTGACGCGACGACGTACTTGCCGTCCGGCGCCCACTCGGGGGACGCGTACGTTTGACCGTTCCCCTTGGTAATCTGCGCGGTGTCGCCGGTCGCGATCTCCAGGGTCCAGAGGTTCTCACCGCCCGATCGATCGGAGACGAACAACACCTTCTCGCCGTCGGGGCTGAAGCGCGGTTGCGCGTCGAACGTCAGGCCGCTGGTCAGCTGGCGGGCCTCCCCGCCGGCGAACGGCAGCAGGTAGAGGTCGCCCAACAGGTCGAACACGATCGACGCACCGTCGGGGCTCACGTCCAGCGAGATCCAGGTCCCCTGGTCGGTGTCGATGGCGACCGAACGGCCGGGCTCGAGCGGCAGGTTCTTGTTCTTCTTCTCCTGCCTGGCCGAGTCGGCCTGGGCGGTATCCTGCTGCGGCCAAGCGCGGTCGGCGCCCGGTGCAGCCTGAGCGGTCGACGTTACGAGCGCGATGAGCGCGACAGTCGCTAGCGAGCGAAAAGCGACACTGTACATGGCTATCTCAATCACTGTTCAACGGTGAACCGGTGGCGCGATGTGGATCGAGGTGTGAAGGGCGCAAGATCGGGCACGGCGTGAGACCCCGCAAGAGCCGGCCACGGCTCGTTGCAGCGGTCAGCGGCGGGCGCGCACCGCGTCGGCGATGACCACGAAGCCTGGCGTGTCGCGGTGCAGCAGCACGACCCGGCTCCAACCCGCGGAGAACGTCCAGGTCCCAAGCGAATGCCACTCGCCGCCGCCGCCGGTCTGGTCCAGGCGCAAGTCAGCGAGCGTATCGCCGCCGGCGTCAATGACTAGGTACTGGGCGCGCGGTGAGCGGTTCGATCCGCTCGTCCAGCGTGCATCGATGGCCAGGCTCTCGGGCGCTTCGACCAAGAACGAGAAGGTGACACCGTCCTCGGCGTCGTCCCGCGTGGCGGCATAGCGGTATCCGTCGCCGTAATAGTCGGCCGTCAAACTCGAGGCCGTCCACTCCGACGGCGCGTCGATGGTCGTGGCGGCTACCGTCGCATCGTTCCGGCCGTTCTCATCGTCCACCACCACCTCGCCGCAGTGCCGCTGGATGCTGTGTAGGTAACCGACCCACGGCCAGTTGGGCCCTGGGTCCGTGCGGTTCCAAGGTTGGAGCTGCCCGTGTCCGACGATGTGCTGCCAGTCACGGGGGACATCGTTGTCGCGGGTGATGTCGCAGACCAGTGCGGCGGACGCCTCGATCTGCGTCGCCGGGAACGAGCTCTGCGAGGCGAAGCCGGCGTGCTCGATCCCGATTGTGATATGGTTGCTCTGGATGCCGTTCAGGTGGCAGTCTTGCCCGAGGTCGCGCGTGCAGTCGTAGGTCGCGGCGATATGCCAGGCCCTGTCGCGCTCGCGCACTAGCTGCGAGATCTCAGTACCCTCTTCATCGATCACGTAATGCGAGGAGACTACTGAGACGGGGTTCACCAACCAGCTCCAGCAGCCCGTATAGCTGCCCTCGCAGGTGTGGATGATCACGAAGTGCGTTTCCCCGACGCGGGTGTTGAAATTCGGTGACGGCCGCCAGACCGCCGGCTCGTAGTCGACCGTGTCCGTAGGCGGCGGCGGAGGGGGTGGTGGCGGCGGCGGGACCCACGGCTCGGTGCACAAGTGAGGGAGCCTTATGCCCCAGGTGTCGCCACGCAGAACAGCCTGCTGGTGAATACCGCGGGTCAGGGCGCGGCCCACCTGCTGCGCGTAGGCGGAGCGGCCGGCCTCGATCTCGATCCCGCTGAAGCGGACGACGACGGCCGCCCACTCTTCGGGGCGCGACCGATCGATTCCCACCTCGCTGGCGTACGCATCCAGTAGCGCGGCCGCCGAGCGGATGTTGGCGAGGGGCTCGCTTCGTGCGGCCTCCACGGTCGCGCCGGCCAAGGCCGCCCCGCCTTCCAGGCGTTTGCCTCGAAGCGCCATGACTCCGAACGCTGCGGGCACGCCATCGAACTCCTCCGCTCCCTCTACCATCTGCCAGCGCGTCTCGACCCAGGCGACGGACTTGAGCACGGCGCTCGGCACGTCGAACTCGGTGCCGGCGGCGGCGAACTCCTCGTCGAAGGGGGACTGTGTCAAGTCGAGGGGAGTGGCACCCTCCGCCCCTAGCGAGAGGCGAACCAAGCTCGGATCGAGGCAGAGGTCCACCGCCAGCGGCTCGACCGGGGCCTCGTCATCACCGCCGCAGGCCGCGACGAGGGTGAGTACCAGCGCCGCGGCGGCGATGCTGGCCGAGTGAGTCCTCCTGACGAACGCCCACACGCTCACGGTCAGTATCGCAGGTCGAGAACCAGTCGGGGTGGCTCGGACAGTTCCATCACCCGGTACGGTTTCCGTGCTGCCATGCCCGCGACCCACTCCACCTGTGCCTCGAAGTCGCAAATGATCATCAACTCTCTCACGACGGGCAGCGCCAGCACCCGTTTCCGTTCCTCGATCGTCACGTTCCCCTGATCATCGTGGGCGCGTGCCGGCTCGAGCCGCACAGCGAGCGTTGCGGCGCTTGCCACGCTGACCTCGTCCCCCGACCCACACTGGTGCACGGCTCCATCCGCGTACTCGACGTGGTAGCCGGGCAGGGGGCCGGCAGCAAACTCGAAGACCACGCGATCGTATCCGGCATGCGCGGCGGCGCGCACTTCCCGGAGACTCGCCACGGGCGGCGCGCTTCGCCGCCGACTGATGGGCTCGGTAGTGCCCACGAAAGCTGCGTCCTGCTCTGCCGCTTGGGGATCGAGGCCGGCCGTGTCCGGTGACGGACGACCGGCGGTGTCTCCAGTATCAGCCCGCGCAACTTCCGAACCGGCTGCTTCGGGCTGAGCGGTCGCTTCGGCAGCGGGTGCCGTGTCCGGCGTCCCGGCTTCCGGCTGCTCGGCCGACTGACTCCGCTCTCCTTGGCAGGCGCCCAACGCCAGCAGCATCGCAAGCGTGGACGCTGCGATTCGAGTTGTCATGCTTCTACTATACCTCGCGAGAGGAGGAGAGACCAGCGGTCCGAAATGGAAGCTCCAGCATCCTTCAACTCGAGGAGGATGACGCAGCGGGCACTACCTGGAGCATTGCCTCGAGGATCATTGTCTCAGTGACGAAGAGTCCGCCGACTTGGCTCACCTGCGGAGGGACTCGGGTCCGCCCCACCCCGCGCTAGTCTTGCCGTTGCATGTGCAGTGCATTGCACTACATTTGTAATGCAGTTGTGAATAGCTGCTCCAAACCCATGGCAGGGCTGGATTGGACGATGGAAGGTCAGATCACGGTCAGATTGCCCCTCGACTTGGTAGCGGAGTTGGAGCGGCTCGCAGAGCTGCGGGGAGTCGGTCGCTCACAACTTGTGCGCGAGGCGATTCGGGCCTTCCTGGAACGACCAGCCGATCGGGACGTCGAGCGGCCGTTCGACCGGGTCCGCGACCTCGAGGGTGCTGTCTACGGCGGGCCGCCAGACTTGGGCGCCCGGCACCGGGAATACTTGAAGGACCTGTTCGGTGCCCGGTGAGCTCGCTCTTCTGGATACGGGTGTCCTCGTCGCATTTCTGCACCGTGACGATGCTTGGCACGAGGCGGCCGTGGAATCGATCCGTGAGTTTCGTGGCACGCTGCTCACCACGGAGGCTGTGTTGACCGAGGCGACCTATCTACTGGGTCGGCTAACGGGTGGGGCGGCTGCGTGCCTCGAGTTCTTCATTCGTGGCGGTGCGGTGCTCGTCCCTTCGTCGCGCGAGTCGCTGGCCCGATGCAAAGCCGTGATGCAGCGGTATGCGAACGTGCCCGCAGACTTCGCCGACGCGACCCTCGTCGCTCTGGCCGAGGAGATGCAGGCGTTTACCATCTACTCCCTCGATCGCCGCGACTTCTCGATCTATCGCGGTGAGAACGGGGAAACGTTCGAGATTCGGCCTACTGGATGACGCTGCGCAGCGCGGCCGCCGCGTCCACGACGCGCGGCGCGTGCTGGCCTTCGAAGGTCAGCGGCCGGCTCGTCTCCATCAGGATCCGTTTGATGTCGGCGGGGCCGAGGTCATGCTGAACGCTCTTGAGCATTGCGACGAACCCGGCCGTGACCGGTGAGGTGGAGGATATCGAGAGGTACGGCCGGAATCCGCTCTCCTCACCCCGCTCCAACCAGTCAAGGTAGCGCTCGGTGAATATCAGCTGGTAGTCGTAGTGCAAAATGTTCACGTCCGGCTCGCGCTCGTCGTCCCCCGACCGCGGCCCCAGCCAGGTCGGCAAGAGGTTTCCGGAATGCGGGTAGTGGATGAAGGTGAAGACGATGCCATGCGCCAGAGCGCGGTCGACGGCCTCGTCCAGCCGCGGCCGGTTCTCGGGTGAGAAGCGGGCCGCAGAATAGGTGAGCACGTCGAGATCGTGTTCGATAGCCCAATCGATGGCCCGTACCATGGCGTCGATCTTCGCGCTCTCGTCACTGGAGTACGTGCCCAGCGCGAATATCTCGACATCGGGCGCTACTTCGCGGAGCGTCGAGGCCATCCAGAACCCGTGATGGCTCGACTCGGAGAAGTACTCTCCCCATTCGTCGGTTTGAAAGTTCTCACCTCCCGCATACAGTCCTTCGTGCTTTCCGTATCCAAATGAATGGTCGAGAATACCGACTTTCACACCCGCACCCTTCGAAAACTCCCACGCCTGCCAGATGTTGTGGATCGTGAAGTAGGTCTGGCGTGAATTAGCGTTGGGAAAACGAATGACGGGCGACGCCTCGACCGCGGATTGGGCTTGCAGGGAGGCTGGACCCCAAGCGCCTAAACCGACTGCCGTCAAAGCGAGGATAAGACCGGTTCGACTCATTCTAGCCTTCTCCTATCGACTGATTGCCGTCGGCGTTCCGACGTTTCTGGACGACTTCGTTTCCACAGACTGTATGACCTTGTCATTCCTCCCTCAGTATGTGAGAGGGCTCCAGGCGCGCTATCCGTGAGGCGGGCATGAAGCTCGCCGCAGCGGCCAGGACCGTTATGCAAACCGCCACGAATCCGATGGTGACCGGGTCGTACGGAACGACACCCCAGATGGCGCGCCCGATCCACGGGGCGGTGATCGCGGTGAGGATGCCGCCGACCAGGAGGCCGAGAATCGTCAACTGCAGACCGGGCGTGCCGACGGTCCAAACCGCCTTCCCCGGTGTGGCCCCAAGCGCCATCCGCAGGCCCATCTCCGTCGTGCGCTCCACGACTTCGTTCGCCACGAGTCCGTACAGGCCGACCACAGCCAGCAACAGGGCGAAGGCGGCGACGACGGCCAGGAAAGTCGCCTCGAAGCGCGGGCGAGCGAGGGCGGTGGCCATGACGTCCGAGAGCAGCGTGACCCGGGCAACGGGCATGTCAGGGTCTACCGCGTGGATGGCTCCGGTGACAGCGGCCGCCAAGCCCGACGGACTGCGGGAAGTCCTCACCAGCCAGCTGGGCGAGAACCAGATGTGGATTCCCCGGAAGAATCCGTCTCCCGCCTGCGCGGCGGGTATGTAAAGGGTAGGCGACTTCCAGATCGGTTCGGACGAGCCCCACCCGCCGCTCGACTGCTGCACGTCGCCGGCGATCCCAACGATTTCATACTCTCGACCACCGAAGGTCAACCGGGACCCGATCGACTGGCGGCCTGCGAGGTTAGCCTCCACAAAGGCTTGATTCGCGACGAGCACCGGTGCCGTGGCGGTGCCGTCAGCCTCTTCCAGGTCTCGTCCGCGCAGCAGCCGTATGCCCAGCGTCTGGAAGAAGCCAGGCGTGACGTAGACGACGTTGGCTATGCGGTACTCTCCCGGTGGATCCTCGACCCCGACGACCTTGAACGGCATGTTGAGCGGCCGCTCGTAGGGGAGAGTGAGCGCCACGGCGGCGGAACTCACCTCGGGCAGGCACCGGATTCCGGCGAGGGTTTCGTCGAACAGGCGGTTCACCTCGCGCCCGCTGGCGTAGCGTGCGTCGTCTAGGGAGATCTGCACCGTCAGCAGCCCTTCGGCGTCGAATCCCGGGTCCAGACGGTCCAGGTAACCGTAGCTGCGAACCAGCAGGCCCGCCGCGAACAACAGGGCGGTCACCAGCGCCACCTCGCCGACTAGAAAAGCCTTGCGCAGGCGGTGGCCGCCGCTCCCCACTACCGTGCGGGAGCCACCGGCTAGGACCCCGCGCACGTCGAACTTCCGGACCTGCAGCACCGGGGCAAGGCCGAAGAGCAGCGTCGCCAGCACGGTGAGCCCGAAGGCCGCAGCCAGTGCTCGCCCGTCTAGGCGAATCGTCTGCCATGTATCGAAGTGGGCGCGCACCAACGCTTCCAGCCCGCCCATGCCGAGATAGGCGATCGCTAGGCCTGCCAGCCCGCCCAGCAGGCCCAGCATCAGGTTCTCGGTTATCATCTGCCGAAGGATCGCCCCGGCCCCCCCGCCTAGTGCCTGCCGGGTGGCGATCTCGGGCCGGCGGGCCATAGCCCGCGCGATCTGCAGGCCGGCCAAGTTCGCGCACCCGACCAGCAGCATGAGTAGGATCGCGCCCAGGAGCAGCAACAATGGCTGCTGCATCTCCCAGGTCATCGCCTGGCTGAGGGGTATCAGCCCGAAACGCCTTTCCGGCGCGTCCTCGCGCGACGGGCGTACCGCCTTGATACCCCCGATGCGGGCGTCAGCCTCTTCCCAACTCATACCCGGCGGGATGCGCACCAGCGCCTTGTAGTTGGTTCCGCTGCCCTCGCCGGTCCGCGAGGGTTTGAGCGGCGTCCACACGTCGGTGGGGTAGCTCGAACGGAAGCCGGCGGGCATCACGCCGACCACGGAGTGAGCCTCACCCTTCAGGCGAATCGTGCGGCCGACGATCTCCGGTTCCCGGTTGAACGTCCTGCGCCAGATCTCGTGACTCAGGATCGCGACGGCGGGGCCTCCGGGTCGATCCTCGCTCCCCTCGAACTCACGGCCGATGAGCGGCGAGACACCGAGCGTGCGGAAGAAGCCGGCCGATACCCGCTGCTGCTGTACGTAAGCGGCCGCGTCATCCGCCGTGAGATTGACGCCGCTGGGCCAGTCCGAGAATACGGCCCGCTCGAACATGTCGGCTCCGTCGCGGATGCGTTCCCAAGCGGAGCCATCGACCGCGTTGTATCCCGGGTCTACCCCGTGCGCCGGATCGTACGTTACGACCAGTGCCAATCGGTCGGGGTTCGGGTAGGGCAGGGGCCTCCACAGCACGGCGTCCACCACGCTATACACCGCCGTGCTCGCACCGATACAGAGCCCGAGGGTCAACACGAACGTCCCTGTGAGCAAGGGGTTTCGCAGCATGCCGCGCAGGGCGAATCGCAGGTTGCGCCCCACCTCGTCCAGCCGAGCGACGCCGTGCGCCTCCCGGCTGCGCGCCTGTACTTCTTCGACAGCGCCAAACCGCAATCGCGCCTGACGCCGCGCCTCCTGCGGTTTGAGGCCGGATCGGATCAGGTCTTCAGTGAGCCGCTCGATATGGAAAGCAATTTCTTCATCCAGTTGCCGACGGAAACGAGCGCCGTGCAACAACGTGCGGGTCGCGGAACGGAGACGGGTCAGCATGGCTCAACCCTCGCTCGGCAAGGCGGTCAGGACGTTGGTGACCGCGGCGACAAGCTCTGTCCAGCGGGAGGTTTCGTGCTCGAGACGCCGCGCGCCGGCCTTGCTCAGTCGGTAGAACTTCGCACGGCGGTTGTTCTCCGAGATCCCCCACTGCGAAGTGATCAACCCTCGGTGTTCAAGGCGGTTGAGCGCCGGGTAGAGCGAACCCTGTTCCAAGCTCACCAGTCCCTTCGAGGTACTCTCGATCCTCAGCAGCACCCCGTAGCCGTGGTTCGGACCGAGTGAGAGGGCCTTGAGGATCAGCATGTCCAAGGTCCCCGGCAACAGTTCTTTCGTGACCAGCATCGCTGCCCCTCGAACGGGTGATCCCGTAAGTCGTGCGACGGATCAGGCATCGGCCGAGCGCCGCCGAATGGTGTCTTGCCTTTCACCTAGACTAGCTAGGAGAGTGGCTTCCTGTCCATACGCGGAGTGGGGACTGCGGGTTTCACCGAGATCAGTCGATGTCTTCCGTCGCTCGTGACTGTTTGCTGACGCGCGGAGCCAATCGGGGGTCCCGGGCAGTGTTCCAGATAGGTGCGGCGCTGTGGGGAAGACAAGGAGGGGCAGTTCGGCTCAAAGAGAAAAGCCCGGAAGGCGTTTCCGGGCCTGGCGTTTGTGCGCGCTGCTTCCTCGTCCGGCTTAGCGGTGCTTGCTCCCGCGGCCGAAAGCCCACCCAAACCGCCTCTTCTCCAGCTCCTCAGAGCTCTTGATCTTTAACTTCTTGAGCTTGCCGGCTCCCCTGGGGCGACCGGAGGCGGTGGCGAACATACGCCGGTTGGTCTCGTCCTTGTAGAGCGGAGCCACATCTTTCTTGAAGTCGAACCACATGCGGGAACCTCCTTCGCCGCGTAGGGCGATGTGGAAACGCCGGACGGACTGTCTATCGCTGATCGAAATCAAACTAGTACCGCAACCGGGGAGTCGACAAGGCCTCGCTGTGCCGGCCGTGCAGCGTCGCCTGCTCGTGCTAGACCCAAGCCTGAAGACCGGCGGCTGCCGCTACGTGCGTGCCCAGCTGACCCTGAAGTCTTTCGTCACCGCATCGAGCAGCGCATCAACCAGTTCGCCGTAGGCGCGCTCCGGGTCGTCCGCGTCGAAAGAGATATCTCGGCCGCCGAGAATGCTGACGTGGCCGACGCGCTTGGTCACACTGGCGGAGCGGTTCCAGATCGACGCGCCGGTGGCGGTCTCGAACATCTGGACGGTCAAGGTGGCGTCGACATCGGCTGCGGCGCCGATGGCGCTCAGGTCCGACGTGATGCTGACAGCCGGCCGGATGTCGGAGATCATCAGCTCGCCGGTGAATATCGTGGCGACGCCGTGTTCGGCGCCCAGCTCCCGGTAGGCGTCAGCGTTCAGCCGCGTGCTCCCGACTTCGCGCAGGGCTTCCTGCTCGGTACC
>JBDHHL010000053.1:0-14689 GCA_039589375.1 Gemmatimonadota bacterium
GCCCGCGTATGCTCGCAAGTAGGAGAGTTCATGTTGCCACTGATCCCTGAGCGCGGCGGGGGCGATGACCAGAGCGTCACCGCCGCCTTCCACTTCTCGCTCCAGTAAGCGCAGGCCGACGAATGTCTTTCCGAGCCCGACGGCGTCGGCGATGATGACGCCTCCATAGCGATCCACGATGTCGCGGGCTCGTTCGTATGCTCGCTCTTGATGCGCGGCCAGAGTGGGTGCGGCGAGCGGCCGATGTTCGGCGCTGGCGACACCCTTGAGCTCGGCGAAGTGTACGGCCAGGACGTTGCTGTAGAGCTGTGCCGGCGAGACGTAATTCATTTCAGCCGACTCAACCGCGAACCCCGGGTTTGGCGGGCCGATTTCGGCCGTTTCTTCTCGTACCGAAGCCGAAACCCGAGGACGGTCGAGATTGGACAGGGAGTCGAAGCGTTCGCGCAATCGGTGTAGAACCAAGGGGCGCCGGTGGAAGGTGACCCAGCTGTGATTCCCCGGGCTACCGGCGAAGAGGACAGCTCCGTCGGGGAAAGAGCTGCCTCGTCGATAGAAGAGCGCGAACTCCGGAGCCGGTGCACACTGCAACGGCGTCAGGAGCCAGCTCGACGGTATCGGTGTAGGCGACGAATGGGTGCCGGGCGATGATGGCCCGGTCAGCACGTGGACTGCTTGCGGGCCGACAACACCGTCGACCAAGCGAACCAGATTCTCGAGACGGCTCGCGCAGAGGACAGCGTCTACTCGGTGGGCCTGTGTCCAAAGTTGGCGAACAGAGGACATGGCCGCCTCATCCGATGTCGTTGCGATTGGCTCCGGCCAGTGGCTCTCGCTCACTTAGCTCACCGGATTGCAAAGCCGATCATCGAAGGCTCGCAACTCGTCGAGGTCGTCGCACGTGAGGCCGTAGAGAGTGGCGACGGCATCGTCGAGCCTGTCCTGGCCATCAACTGCGAGGCCACCGGCGGAATGAGCTTCCCGGCTCAGTCCGGCGCACCGTGCTGCGACAGCCGCGTCGGGTTCTTCGGGAAAAGGCAGGAGCGCGACCGTCCATCCTAGGAACCGGAAGTACCCTCCGGCCGCCCGCTCGGCGATCGCTCGTAGGTATGCGCGGGCAACGGTCGAATTGAGGACTGCGGCCAGGAGGTGTGCGTCCTCTCCCGACGCGGCTGTTATCTGGTAGACGGTGTTGAGGCTGATGACGGGTGCGAAATCGTCGAGAAACCGTACTTGGGGTGATACCACCACGGCCTCTGGCGCCGGCGCGATGTCACGCCAGGCCACACGCAACGCCCATTTCTCCGAGCGAACGCGGAATAGACTCCAGTATGGGGATCCGGGCCGAAGATCGATCCGACCCTTCAACAGGCGCTGGTGTCTTTGGAGGTGACCGCGAGTGGCTAACGGGAGGGTTGCAAGGACCTCACCGTCGTCATCGTGTGGCCAGATGAGCGAATGTGACGTTGTGAAGCTCCACGGCGACAGGTCCTCGCCACGAAGGGCAGGGCGCAGTCTTTCGCTCTCTATGTCGACATCAGACCCCGGAAGGTGAAGCCTCACCAGGCCCGCCCTTGGTACGGTTTCCGCAACCGCTCCGACGAACACGGCGTTGGCGCCGGTGAATATCCCTCTTCTGGGTCGGCGACCCGGCTGTGCCCCCATGGGTCGACCAGCCGATCGCATTCGGTCGAACACTCTTCGTACCTCGGACGGCGCGAGAACCCAGGGCGACTCCGGGTCACCGAGAATGAGCGGGAGTCGAGACTGGTCGAGACGGAAGCCCAGAACCGAACCTCGCCGGTCGTGTACACGGACAGCGACCCTGTCGCCTCGAACTGGCTTCTGCCGGCATAGCAGTAGGGCGAGAGGATAGGTGGTGGCCTGGAATATTCGCGTCGTCGCCAGAGCGCAGTCTTCGATCCTCAGAATCCTGGTGTCGCGGATCAGGTGTTCCCTAGCTGCGCCGGCGGCGAGACATCGAGCCACCTTGGCTGGTAGAAGGAAGCCTAGCGCTCCGTTCTCTTTCAGCAGGCCAAGCGAACGCTCCAGAAACAGGGTGCTGAGGTCGGCTTGTGCCCCAAAACCGGGGCCTGCGCCCGACAAGCGGCTGCCGGTGCGCCACCCGGCTTTGCCCAGGAATCGAAAGCGCTCTTTCAGTCGCTGTCGGGAAATTCCCGACCAATGGTGTGGACGAACCCATGGCGGATTCCCCATGACAACATCGAACGCAGCGTGTGGGTCACCAGGATTGGCGAAATGGATGGGGAAAGAAAAGAACGGCAGTTCGCCCAGGTCTTGGATTCGGCGAAGTAGACGCGAGAGCTCGTCACGGCGCCGTTTCAGCCGCGTCGCCGCCTTCTTCTGGCTGTGGGTGAGCCCGGCACGTCTTCCGAACAGGTCACGACTGTTCGCCGCCGCTCGCAGATCGGCTCTTCGGGCATCGGCTGCCGCGATTAGCTCGGCGACGAAGGTGCAGGCGAGTCGCCACTCTGCGTGCCGAAGCGAACGCTGCAGTCGGCGCTTACTGGCACCACCCGCATCGAAGTAGCGGTCGCGGCGGGCCTGTAGGCGCGTCACTTCACGCTTCCACCGTACCGCCAGGCTCGCGTGTTCCAGGTCTCCAAGCTGAAATAGGAAGTCGATTGGATCGACGAGCGCGTCGCCCTGTCGGATATTGATGTCGAGATTCGGCAGCGGAGGGACGTCGGATATGTGTGCGACCTCCAAATCGACGGCAAGAGCGAGCCATAACCTCAGCTCGCAGAGGCGAACCGCGGCACCGTTCACATCTACACCGTAGAGATTACGTTGGATGATCTCGCGCCGGCGCTGGAAGCGTGCGAATGAGTCTCTTGGCTCTCCCTCCAACGCGTCGCGAAGTCGCTCCAAGCGCTGTAGAGCGGCCAGCAGGAACGCGCCGGATCCGACCGCCGGGTCTAGCACGCGAATGGTTCGCACGCGCTCAGCCAGGCTCTCGCGGACCATGGGGTCGTTGTTGTGCCTCCCGCCGGCGAGGAGATCTTCCAGCATCCTCGGATCGCTGCCGGCAAACTGTCCGAGATGCGCGAAAAGAGCACCGTCCACGAGTCGGGCTACGAGGGTTCGCGGTGTGAAGAAGGCGCCTGTAGACTCGCGAAGTGCACCGGACATTAGACCCTCGAATGCTCGCCCAAGCATCTCGGGGTCGAGGGCGACGTCTTGATCAGCTGGTTGGTCCTCGCGAAGCGTGAACTGGTACTTGTCGAGTAGGTCGTTGAAGAGCGGTTCGAAGCAATCGTCCGGGACATCCAAGCGTGGGTATTTGCGCTCTAACGATACGCGTTCGAACAGCCCTCCGTTCAGGTAAGGCAGCTCCCCCAGCTCTTTCACTGCCGGCCGCCTCTTTTCTGGAGCGCGGTTCAGCGTACTGAAGAACAGAGGCTTGAGACGCCTGCGATAGAACGGTGCCCGCTGGTCGAGCGCTGCCTCGTAGAGGTGTCTCAGGTAGGCAGCGTCGCCTGCGAGCCAGCCCTTCCGCTGCACGAAATAGAGAAATAGCAGCCTGTTGAGGACGACTAGCGCGAGGTCGAGGCGATCCTGTTGAGCCTCCGCCGGCAGGCCGGCGAGCCCTGCTGCCAGCTCGGCGCGGTGTCGGCGGAACTCGTTGAAGAACCGTTGCGTTACCTGCTCGCGGTCCAGAGAGCGGACGTGAGCCAGGGCGACTTCGCCGGCGGTAGCGGCGCCGTTGACGGCCAGGCTGGAAAGGATGTCGAGCTCCGAACTACGCGGGGCCTTGAGGTCGATCCAGAGCTTCGAGAGCTGAAACGGGCCCGGTCCGAGACCCCAGCTCGCCAGGACCATGCGGTCATCTCCGTGCCCCTCGAAGATGAGTAGAGCGCGACGGGTCGGGTTGTGTCGGTACAGAGCCGCTGCGGCCTGACGAATGGCTCCGGGTTCCAAGGGCCCGGCAAAGACGATCCGAAGAACGAGCAGGCTGCCAAATCGTGCTGCGACCTCGAGAGTCAGGGGAGCCGAAGGATCGAGCCCGAAGTCACGGAGGGCCGAGTGCGGGACGCGTAAACCCACTCTAGTGAAACCCAGGGCAGCGAGCAGAAGCTCGCTCTCTCCTTTGCGCCATTCCGCCAAGGCCTTCCGCAGGGCGGCGATGTCGACCACGGATCCGTCGCCTCCTCGAGTTCGTGCGGTTTGGTCAACTTCTGGCGGGTATGCTGCGTGGTGGTCGTCAACAGATCGGCATCGCAAGAGATCGTGGGCCTCACTCTATGGGCGAATCGCACCTCACTTGACGGTCAGCTCACGGCCTCGCCATTATGGCGCTGTCGAAGTTCCCTGCTGCCAACGATGCTGAGTGTCTTCAGCCCATCCCGGCGCCGCTCGTCTGGGGTGAGTTCGATCTTGCCTGACGGAGAGAGGACAGATGAATAGGCTAGTATTCGCGGCTTGTACGATAGGGTTCGCCCTGATACCGAGCGCCCTCGGAGCCCAGGTGAGCATAGGTGGCCAGGGCAGCTGGGGCGACCGGCGAGATTGGGCCGTTGGTGGCCGGCTGACGGTCGACCTTTCACCAAACGGTCCGCCGGTAGCGTTCGTGGGGTCGTACGACTGGTTCTTTCCACAGGTGCCAGTCGGCATCAAAGCCGACTACTGGGAGGTCAACGCCAACGCCTTGTTCGTCCAGACGTTGTACCGGGCTGAGAACGTGTCGTATGTGGGGTTGGGCCTCAACGTGGCACATATCAAGGCTGAGGGGGAAACGATCGGCGGCATACCGGGCGATGAGGAAGACACGAAGTACGGCCTCAACCTGGTCGGCGGAACGCGCTACAAGTTCGAGCGTTTTGCGCCGTTCTTCGAGCTCAGATACATCATCGAAGGTGGAAAGCAGTTCGTCATCACGGCGGGTCTCGACTTACTCCTAGGGTCCGGCTACTAGTGACGCCGCATAGGAGGTAACGTGAGGAAGCTAGTCGCCTCATTCTTAGCGCTGGTCGTTGTGCTCGCTCCAGACTCGGCATCGGGTCAGATCAGCCTCGGTGCCCAAGGGAACTGGGGAGACACTTTCGATTGGGGCGTCGGCGGAAGGTTGACCGTTGATCTCAGCCAAATGGGCACACCGCTGGCCTTCTTCGGGACCTACGACTACTTCTGGCCCGAAGACTCGGACTTGCTGGACAGACAGTATTGGGAGATCAACATCAACGCCGTCTACGCCGAGTATATCGGCGGGCCGCAAGCTCAGCCTTATGCCGGAATAGGCTTGAACATCGCGCACACCTCGGTTAAAGGTGAGACGCTCGGTGGGTTGCCGATCGACCGGTCGGAGACCAACTACGGTATCAACGCGCTGGCTGGATTCAAGTGGAAGCTCACACGTGTTGCTCCGTACATCGAATTCAGATACGTCATCGAAGGTAGCAGGCAATTGGTGATCACCGGCGGCCTCGACCTCGCCGTCGCCGGCATCCCGTAGAAAGCATTCGCAGTCGAGGATAAGGGAAGGGGTGCTGGAAAACACACCAGCACCCCTCCTTCATAGCGCGCGATTCCTCCACCGCATCGACAGCGGTGATCACTTTGTGAACTTCTGGAGAGCCTCCACCTGATCTTCGGCGGCCCGGAGCGGCAACTCCTCGTCGGAATCGCTCAGGACCTCCAGTTTGAGCAGCCCGCGGTGAAGCTGATCGAGGGTGTCCAGCGCCGCCTGAGTCTCTGGTATCAGCTTCTCTGCGCGCTCTTCCCGGTGGTACTTCTGCGAACGCGCTGTTGCCACCACGTCCTCCAATGCCTCGACGAGTCTGTCAGCGGCAGTATCCGCCTCGTCGGCGAGCTGGCTGTTCGAGTTCCGGACAGCCGCCGCCGCGTTCGCGACACCGTCTCTCAACTGCCTGGCACGGATCAACTCGTAGTCGAGGGGGATAGTGTAGACTTCCTTGACCGGCTTTGCCCGGGGCGGAATCAGCATCTCACCGACCGAATAGCCCCGCGACTTCAGACCTGCGCTGTGCAGCAGGAACACGAGCGACCACGGCACGATGAGAAAGTGAGCCCACTGCAGGGCCGGCGATGTGTAGAGGTCGAGCGCAATTAGAGCCGTTGCCACAGCCAGGAACACGAGCAGATGTCCCTGGTAGATACGCCTGCGCTTCTCCGACATTCCGCTCGCTCCGGGTCGGGCTGCGACGCGGGCGGTGGGAAGTGCGGGTCTCTTGGTTTCCTCAGCCATTAGCCTATGTGGTTCTGGTGCTGCGAACAGGCAGAAAAGCCACCGGAATGCGGCTTCTGCCTGCTGCGAAAACGACGGGAAAGCATACCAGAGACAGGGGGTAAGGTCAAATGGAGGTCGTTACCTTTGGTAGGCCGATCATAATTCCCCGCCGTTCCTGTCTACCACATCCAAAGCCAATGGTCTCACCCTCTTCAAGCCGTGCCTGATCGCATACTTGCGTGCTCGCATGTTCCACGGTCGTTGTCGAAGAGCGAGTACTGCTCGAGACATGCCTATTGATCTTTCCAATTCCTCGTGTGGCCGCGAGGCTAATAGGCCAGTAGGACGATACTCCTTGACCGTCCCCACTCCACTATAGACAAACGGCTGACAGTATCGAGACAAACCCAAGAAGAACGTCCACTCTTCTCCCTGCTTCAATATCTTCGAAAACCTCGTTCTACCAACAGCCTCACTGCGGATAAAATGGGTTACGTCCCCCTTGATCTTTCGCCCCCATAGATATCCGTTTACATAATCTACCTTGCCCATCTTACGCAAAGCCGTCGGCTTCTCGGTGTTCACCATACACCCAGTCAGAAGCCATTCTTCTTCTGGATGAGAATTGAATTGAGAGACGGCGTTCTCCAATGTTTCTGGCAGAAAGCAATCGTCGTCATCGAGTAGAGTCAGCACCTGGACATCATCTCTTTCTAGCAAGATGTCCAAAGCACGATTACGAGCGGCATTCACTCCTTGGTTTTCCTTGCTCGCACTCGCTATGATACGCCTATCGTGATCTGCATACGACCGTATCACCGATTCAGTATCATCGCCACTTCCATCGTCTGCCACCACGAGCACCCAGTCTTCATGGATTTGCGCCAGTGCCGATTCTATGGCTCGCTTGAGCAAGTTCGGTCGTTTGTACGTCGGCATGATGATTCCAAAGCGCATGACGAAAGGGTCCTGTTTCTTCGGTAGCTACCAGATAGCAAGTGAGAAAGCGGTCTCTAAGACCTGCCACTTGGTTTCCTCAGCCAAGGCTATCCTCCAAGGATAGAACGTACCAGATATGCTATTCCGAACCCGGCATAGTTGCCGAGCGCGTAGCCGAGCAGTCCGACGGCCACCCCCGGCAACACGAGGGCGGTCCAGCCTCGTGACACGGCGATCGCCATCGCCGTCGATGGCCCGCCGATGGCGGCCTGGGAGACGACGGCCATCATCGGGACGGTCCCCTTAAGCACTCGGCCCACCAGGAACAGGAAGATGCCATGTATACCGACTACAACGAGTGTGTAATAGAAGATCTCCGGGCCAACCTGGACCATGGCTCCGATCAGGGACCGGATGCCGATGACGGCGAAGAAGAGATGAAGGCCTAGGTTCCCGAGCTGCTGGGCGCCCCGCAGGTTCCGGATGCGCTGCAGCTGGCCGAGTGCCAGCGCTATGGTCGTGAGCCAGAGGATCTCGGGGAAGAGCCCGATTTGTTCGGCGATCAGGCGCGCGGCCATGAGCACTGCCATTCCTAGCGCTGCGAGCAGCACGAGATCGAAGAGCGAGATGGGGATACGGTCCCAGAACGGGTGAGGATCCGTCTCTCGAGCGGCGACTGGTCCCGGTGGGCCTGTAGAATCACGACTGCCCGGGCTCGGTTCAGCGGCCCCGGGCGTCGATCGGAGGCGCCCCAACCAGATAGGGGCGGTGAGCGCCAAGGCCATCCAGATAGCGGTAGTGACGGCGTCGGCAGCCGAGGCGGCGGCGAACGTGGAGGCCGGCAGGTCCAGGCCACGCCCGACCGCGGCGAAGTTCAGGCTGCCGCCCGTGTAGGTGCCGGTGAAAGCCCCTGCCAGCTTCCAGGTGACCGGCCCGAGCGGCCCGGAAAAGAGCAGGCCGCCGACCAGAGCCCCCAGCGCCGTGCCCACGCTCGCCACGAGGAAAAGCCCGAGCATCATCGGGCCGGCCTGCTTTAAGTCGGCCAGCCGCACTCCCAGCAGCAGGTAGACGATGGCGAGAGAAGTGACAGGTCCTTCGATCCCCCGGTAGACCGGTGAGTCGTGGGGGACGATGCCGGTATTCGACAGCACGGCTCCCAGCATGATCGCGAGCAGCGATGCGCCCAGCTTTGATGCCAGCGGGACACGGTGGTCCAGCCAGAAGGCGAGCGCCGTGGCGCCGGCGATGAGAGCGGCGATAGTCAGAGGATCTTGTGTCAAACCGGTCTGCCCTTTTGAAGATCTGATGACGAAACGGCGTATTGTGTGGGTACCGGTCGCGGCAGGCAAGCGGTACGGGCGAGGGGGATGTGAGCCGGCCGCACCGGGCCCGGGCGTGTCCGGTGGCCGGCGGCAATATGAAATCGATATCCAGGGCCGTTTCCAGCGCGCCGGCACGCCCGGATCTGATCTCTGATTGTGCGGCTTATTCCGCTCTGGCGACGCTGAAGGTGCGGGTGCTGGTTGCCCTTCGTTCGGCGACGCGATCCCAGATCTGGAGGATGATCTCGTACTCGCCGGGTGGCGCGCCCGTTAGGTCGACCGAGTGGTACTCGGTCACCCGGTCGCTGTCGGCCAGATCAGCCTCCCGACTGAATCTTAGCTCGATGCGATCATCTCCGACGATGCTGAAGCCCCAAGTATCGGCCAGCAGTCCTAGCATCTGAAGCAGGTTGGGCTGGTCCTCTCGATCCAGCGCCGTCACCTTGATGGCCAGTGCGACATCGAACGAAGCGTAGCCTTCGGAGTCTGGCTGGAGGCCGTAAAGCTCGTAGTACAACCACAGGCGCTGGTTCCGCACGTACTCGCGGCCGGCGTTGGGAGCGATGTCGAAGTGGGAACGCTCGGATGGCCTGACAGACAGTAGTCTAATGTGATCGGCCAGAAGAATGTCGCTGACGCTTAGGGAATCGGCGGGGAAGTAATCCGCCCTGAACACATCGCGCGCAACCGCCGCGCGCCATGACAGCGGGTCGCGCGCCTCAACGCCCACAATAAGCTCGCCGGCCGCCGGCAGATGCACTCTCCAGCAGCGGATTGGACTCTTTGCCGAAGCTTCGCGGTAATGGAGGATCTCCCTGTGCACGCTCTTCGTGATTTCCTCACCATTCCAGTTGCGGAGGAAGATGCCTGTCTCGATCGTCCCGACGTCGATATCGAGGTCTTCCGCCAGCTTTTCGAGTGGCAGTTCGGTATGGAACTCAACGGCGATCCAGTCCGCCGATTCGCCTCGGAATCGCGCTATCTGCATAGGGATGAGCGAGAAGTCGGCAATGGACGGGATACTCCCGTACACCGCCGGTTGCAGATGGCGGTACTCGTCCGCGACCCATTTGTAATCGCCGGCGAACCGAGCGTGGATGTAGCCGGGCTTTTGCTCGAACATGAACACTGGGCCGTCTCGGCCGTAACGCCAGACGATGGTCCCCATGTTGGCGATTTCAGTGGGAGGCCCGTAGCGGATGAAGATCACGCCTCGGTCGGTCTCCCAGCCGCGCAGGCCGGTTGCCGGGGCGGAGAAGCGCAGGTCCGTGTAGGCGACCCGGGCCATGTGCTCGAGGCGGCGTTCGTTTGGCCCGGTCAGGTAGATGGGATCGGTCAGCCGCCAATAGGATTCTTCGGCCCGCGCCCGGGCCGTGTCGTCTAGAGCGGCGTATAGCTCGGCCTTGTCCCTCCGGAGGATTGGGCCCAGGTCCAGCAGCGCCTGGCGCTCCTTCTCCGAAAGTCCTTCCAGAGCGCGATCGAAAGCGGCTCCTGCCTCCTCCTCGCGTCCGGCGATGTGCAGGCCCAACCCCTCGTAGAGGTGGATTTCCGACCGGTTGGGATGAGCTCGGGCGAGCCGTCGTACGAGCCCGAAGTACTCGTTCAGCCGGTTTTCTTCGATCAGCGGGACGAGCAGACGTCGTGCTGCATCGAAATGTGATGGATCGTGCTCCAGGGCCGTCCAGTAGTGGTCCAACATGATCTCGCGAGTTTCTTCCCCCGAGTCCTCGATGCGCGGCGCACCCTCGAGATAGCTATCCACGTATCGGGACACCCACGACGTCAAGTCCGTTGAGGTCTTGATATCGCTCTGGAGCGGTGGCGCCAGCCGGCGATCCCGTTCTCTCTCGTACCTGACCTCCTGAATCCAGCCCAATGTGAAGTAAACGTCCGCAAAGGCCAGATCGTCGAAACCCGGCTTGTCCGCCTTCTCGAGAGCCCGTTCGAGTACGCGCTCGGCATCGACTCGCTTGTGTTGCTTCGCGAGCAACAGGCCATACTCGGCGAAGTAGGATGAGTTGTCGGGGTCCAGAAAGATCGCCTTGCGGAGGGTCTTGGCTGCGGCGTCGCGCTCTTGGAAATCGGTCTCGATCGAGCTCGCCTTGCGTGCAAGCAGGCGACCCAACTGGAAGTGCGTCTTGGCCAGAGTCGGCGCCGCAGCCACCGCCTCCCTGAATTGGGCGAGCGCGGCGGCCGTGTCACCGTTCGCCGCGAAGGCGAGTCCTGTCTGGATGTGGCTGCGTGCAAGATTCTCTTGGGCGTGGCAGAGCGGGATGCCGTTGAGAGAGAAAGCGGCGAGCACAGCAAGCACGAGAGTCGAGCGCAACATCGTACGACACAATTGTAGAGGCTACATCCAATATAAGGGCTGGGACGATCCTACGGCAGGATTTCTTGAGCGCCGCCGACGCGCTCGGACTCGCCGGTGCGTGACCGACTATTGATTATCGATCAATGATTACGGATCACTCTTCTCTTATGACCACGAAGGAGCGAGTTCGCTTAGCCAGGCGGCGGCCCAGATTGTCCCAGACCTGCAGGGTGATCTCGTAGTTGCCGGCGGGCGCACGTTGGAGGTCAAGGCTGTGGTATTCGGCCGCCCGGTCGCGGCCCGTCATGTCCAGTTCGCGGCCGAAGCGCAGCTCGAGCCGATCGTCGCCCACCGAGCTGAAGCCCCAGGCGTCGGCCAGCAGGCCGAAGATGGCCAGCGGGTTTCGGTCGCCTCCGAACAGGGTGCCTTCCCGGTTGAGCGCTGTCACCTTGACCGACAGCGACACCTCGTAGCTGGCAAAACCCGCCTGATCGACGTCGAGGCCGTATAGCTCGTAGTAGAGGACGACGGGCTGGTCGGGAACATACCGGCGGCCCGCGTTGGCCATGATGTCGAACTCGTCGCGACGAGTCGGCTTCACCGCCAGCGGGCGTAGGGCGTCCGCCAGGAGAATGTCGCTGAGGCTCAACGAGTCGTCCGGGAAGAACTCCGCGGTGAAAGTGTCTCGGGCCGCTGCGGCCCGCCACGTGGTCACGTCGCGGGCTTCGACGGCGGTCACCAACGTGCCGGCCGCCGGGAGTACGAAGCGCCAGCTTCGTAGAGGGTTCTTTGCGGGAGCGTCCGCGTACGCGATCAACTGCGTCTCGATGTCGTGGATGACTCTCTCGCCCCGGAGGTTCAACAGGAAGATGCCGGTCTCGATCTGTGCGCTGTCGAGGTTCAGGCCGGCGGCCATCGTTTCCAGCGGCAGCTCGGCGTGTACCTCGACGGCCACATCTTCCGGCGAGTCACCGCGGAAGCGCGCCACCTGCACCGGCATCTGAAGCAGAGCCGGGATCGAGGGAATGTTCTCGTAGCTGGCCGGACGCGCGTGGCGGACTTCGTTCGCCATCCAGTTGTAGTCTCCGGCAAAACGCGAGTGGTAGTAACCGGCCGTCTGAGAGAACATGAAGACTGCAGCATCTCGCCATATCGGTGAGGACCTGGCGTCGGTCTCGGTCCCCTCGGCCTGGAGGCCCAGCTCGAGCTCTACATCGCGCCCGAAGTAGTAGTACCAGACGATTGTGGTGCCCGCGCCGCCAGGGAACCGGGCGACCACCTGCGGCGGTCCATAGCGAATGAAGATGACGCCGCGATCCGTTTCCCAACCGCGCAGACCGGTGGCCGGCGCGGAGAAGCGGAGATCCGCGTAGGCGACCCGCGACATATGCTCAAGCCGCCGCTCGTGCGCCTCGGTCAGATAGAGCGGGTCGCTCAGGCGCCAGTAGAACTCCTCGTAGCGCACCCGAGTCGAGTCGTCGAGCTGGGCATACGCCTGCGCGGCTCGGCGGCGCATGACGGGCTCCAAGCTCAGAAGCGGCGCCCGTTCCTCGTCCGGCATCGCGGCCAGGGCTTTCTCGAAGGCCTCTCCGGCCTCGTCCTCCCGGGCTGCTGCGTGAAGCCCCAACCCGAGGTAGAGGAGGGCGTCCCACCGGTCAGGGTGAGCCTCTACCAGGTTCTTGGCGGTCGCCAGGTACTCGGCCAGGCGATCGTCGTCCAGCAGCGCGACGAGCAGCCGTCTCGTCGCGCCGACGTGCGTAGGCTCGTAGCGGAGCGCCGTCCGGTAGTGCCTGATCATGCGTTCTCTGATCTCGGCGCCCGAGTCCTCGACCGGAGGCGAGTTCTCCAGGTACTGCTCGACATAGTTCGTGAGATAGTCGGTCTCCGGTATCGCGGTAGATATCGGCCCCCATGTCAGCGGAGCCATCCTGCGATCTCTGAATCTCTCTAAGTCCCTCTCGGCGACGACTCCCAGGTTGTACTCGATATCGGCTCGCATCGGATCGGAGAGGTCACGGCCCGCCTTGTTGACTAGATCCTCGAAGAGCTGGCGCCCCTCGGTGGTCACGCGGTCAGCCTCGCCCAGGCGAACGAACTCGGCCAGGTAGACTGGATTCTCGGGCTCTAGCGCTACCGCCCTCAGCAGGGCGAGCTGCGCCGCCTCATGAGTGCTGAGGGCGGCGTCCTTGGCACTGGCGCGCCGGATCAGTAGGCGGCCGAGCTGGAAGTGAGCCTCGGCCAGGTCGGGAGCGGCCTCCACCGCTCTGTAGAGTTCCGCTAGGGCGGCCGCCGTGTCGCCGCCCGCCGCCAACGCGAGGGCTTCGCTGACGTGGCGCCGCGCGACCTCCTCTTGGGCCAAACACAAGGGAGGGACGAACAGTAGGCACGCGGAGATGAGGAGAATCGGTCGCTTCACTCTTCCGATAGCGAGTGCGCACGGGCGATGTTTGGCGAACCGGTGGCGCGGTAGGCCCGTGCTCGGGTTTCACATTGCCCAAAGATGCTGCCGCCACCGTAGCGGCGCCACGCCTGGCGAGCTGTCGGCCGCATACCTACAATTCCCGCTCGCAAGCCGGCGGATCGTGACGGCCTTCCTTGGCTGTCTGCGTCCTGGAACAATACGTTTGCGAGGGGGTGTAGGTTCCTGGGTCTCGGCTCGTCGACCACCTTTGATCTTTCGCTGTGGGAATCATGACGTGTGGCGCAAGCTTCTGTACTCCGCTGCCGGCATCCTCGTCGCCGCGCTGCTCTTCGTCATCGGTGGTAGACTGATGTTGGCTTCTCTGGAGCGGCAGCTCATCTACTTCCCCACACGGGTCGCCAAGGATGCAGCGCCCCCGAGGCTGCCCGGCGCGAGGATCGTGGAAGAAGTCTGGATCGATTCCGGGACTGGAGTGCGGGTGCACGGGATCTATGCGGGCCCGGACGAAGCGTTCGCGGACCTCCTGTTCTTCCACGGCAACGCTGGAAACCTATACGACCGGCTAGACAATGTCGCCCTTCTGATCGAGGCCGGATTCAACGTCCTGATCATCGACTACCGCGGCTATGGGAAAAGCGACGGCGAACCGTCCGAGCAGGCTCTCTACGAGGATGGCCTGGCGGCGTACCGGTACCTGACCGAAGAGCGAGGCGCCGTCCCCAGGCGATTGGTGCTTTTTGGCCGCTCTCTCGGCTCGGCCGTCGCCATCGAACTGGGAACGCGGCATCCGTCCGCTGCAATCATCGCGGAGTCGGCGTTCACTTCGGCGCTTGACTTGGGCAAAGTCCACTACGGCTGGGTTCCAGGCGTGCTGTTGCGGGCGATGACGCACCGGTTCGAGTCGCTTTCCAAGGTACCGCGCTTGCGAGCACCTGTTCTCTTTGTGCACGGGGACGTGGACGCGATAGTGCCGGTGGAAATGGGCCGCAGTCTCTACGAGGCAAGCCGGGAGCCGAAAGAGTGGTACGATATCCGCGGCGCCGGTCACAACGACACGGTGATGGTTGGGGGCCGTGAGTATTTCAGTCGCTTGGCAGCCTTTGTGAGAAAGCATGTTTTCCCCGCGGGTTAACCTAGTGACGCTGACGCTCGCGGCGGTCGGGGCTGCCGCGCCGACGGCGGTCGGGCTGCAAGATCATCCACAACCAGCGATCGACGTTCTTTCCTATCGGATCTCTATCGAGATCGGGCCGGAGGCCTCCTCCTTTAAAGCCCGAACCGAAATCATCTTTGAGGTCAAGCGGAGTGGCCTTGACCGCGTGCACTTCGACCTCATCGGTCTGAACGTGGATTCCGTTATGGCCGGTCTGTCTCCAGCGACATTCCGGCGCGAGGCCGGGAAGCTCGAGGTACAGCTGGACCGCCTCGCGGATGCGGGCGATACGATGAAGGTCGCTGTCTACTATCACGGCGCTCCCGATGACGGC
>JBDHHL010000054.1:0-14635 GCA_039589375.1 Gemmatimonadota bacterium
CGACGCCCGCAACATCGTCTTCAAGTAGTCATCGCAGACCTGGTATCCGAGACCGCGCGAGCCCGAGTGGATGAAGGCGGTGACCGTACCCGGCCAGAGCCCCAGCGCCGCCGCCGCCGCCTCATCGTAGACCTCGCCCACGTAGCCGATTTCTATGAAGTGGTTACCGGAACCCAGCGTTCCTACCTGCGCGCGTCCACGCTCCAGCGCCCTGGCCGAGACGTTGTCGGGATTGGCGCCTTCCAACTTCCCGCCGGCTTCGATACGGTCCAGGTCCTGCGACCAGCCGTATCCGTTCTCGACCGCCCAGGCGGCCCCCTTCTCGAGAACCCGGACAACCTGTTTCTGGGCTAGCTTGAGATCCGATCGCGACGCACCCACGCCCGAGGGCACGCCCTCGTACAGCCTGTCCATCAGCTTCGAGAGGCGGGGTCGAAGGTCTTGCGACGTTATGTCGGTGCGCAATAGTCGCACACCGCAGTTGATGTCGTACCCGACGCCGCCGGGAGACACGACGCCCTCCTCGAGGTCGAAAGCGGCTACGCCGCCGATCGGGAAACCATACCCCCAGTGGATATCGGGCATCGCGATGGAAGGGCCCTGGATTCCCGGCAGGCAGGCCACGTTTGCGACCTGCTGCAGGCTCTTGTCGTTCTCGATGTGAGGGATCAGCTCATCATCGGCGAACACCAGCCCATCGGTGACCATCGGACCGGTGCGCGGCACGCGCCAGCGATAATCGTCGATCCTCTCCAGCCTGTACCCTTCGACAGCCATTCCGACCTCGACAGCTCAATCGTCCCCTTCACAGATCGAACACGACCCGCGCGAACCACCCGTCCCCACGCTGGCTGATCTCGAGATCATGGTACGTGACACCCTTCAGCTCTCGCTCCACCCCGGCCGAGACCGGCGGCTGCGAGAAGCCTGCCTGCGCCACTAGCTTCGTATCCTCCAGCTCAGCGATCTCGGCGGCGGCAATAAGAAGCCCCTCGGAAGATTGGACGTAGAGCAGCTCCCGAAGCCAGTCCACCAGCAGCGCCTCCCGATCCGGTGCCTCGAGTACCATTCGCCGCCAGGTCGTAGCTGAGTTTGGCGCCGAGCCTGCGGACCCGTGCTCGGAACCCAGCAGCACTCCGGCCAAGCCGTGCGCCCCAGCCTCGAATAGCCGCTCCAGCGAACCGGCCTCGACCTCGATCCCGAGATCAGCCGTGTGTTCGATGGTACGCCATCGACCAGGCTCGTCCCCCATCTGCCTTCCCGTGGTGTCGTGCTTGCATATCTAAGCTAACATCCCGAACCACCCACGGCACGAACAAGTGCACTCTGAAGCGAGCCCCGACGAGAACCGATATCGAACATCGCCCAACCACGAAAGGCGCGGCCGCCACCCCACAAGAAGCCCCTCCGACATTCCCCATTCGATATTCCCCACTCGACATTCAAAGCCCGCAACGACAACCACCCCCATCCCGCGCCGGCAGACGGGGTGTTACTTTAGCCCGCAGGAACACCATATCTGCAGACACGCACGGTCGGACTCTCGAAGACTCGAGAAGGGGGACAGGCCATGCCGCTTTACGAGTATCATTGCCGTGAATGCGGGCACACCTTCAGCATCCGGTTGCACATCGAGGAACACGACAAGAAGCGGCCGAAGTGCCCGAAGTGCGACAGCCGAAAGCTGGAACACAAGTACAGTTCGTTCTTCGCGAAGACAGACAAGAAGAGTTGACTCGGTGACAGGTTTCTTCGTCGCCACGCCGGAACAGATAAAGGCCGGCGCGGTCGCCGACGTCTACTTTCAGCGAACGGCCGCCATCCTCGATGCCAAGGGCGCTGACGCATACGTGCGCGCCGAGTTCATGGCGAAATCGCTGCCCGTCGACTGGGAGTGGTCGGTGTTCGCTGGGCTTGCCGAGGTCGTGCACCTGCTGGAAGGGCTCGACGTGAAGGTCCGCGCGATGGAAGAAGGCGCGATCTTTCGATCCAGCGAGCCCGTCCTCGAGATCGAAGGCAGTTATAGGGAGTTTGGAATATACGAGACGGCTGTGCTCGGCCTCATCTGCCAGGCATCGGGCATTGCGACCCGCGCCGCACGCAGTCGAAAGGCCGCCGGGCCGGACAGAAAGCTCATGAGCTTCGGCGCGCGCCGCATGCACCCCGCCATCGCTCCGATGATCGAGCGTGCGGCCTATATCGGTGGCTGCGACGGCGTCGCCGCCGTAGCCAGCGCGGAACTCTTGGGAACCGAGCCTGTGGGCACGATCCCCCACGCCCTGGTCCTCGTCATGGGCGACACCGTGCGGGCCACCCAGGCCTTCGACGAAGTCATCGACGAGCATGTTCCGCGCATCGCCCTCATCGACACGTTCCAAGACGAAAAGTTCGCAGCCATCGAAGTGGCAGAGGCGCTCGGCTCACGACTCTCAGCCCTGCGTCTCGACACCCCCAGCAGCAGACGTGGGGATTTGCTCGAGATCCTGAAGGAGGTTCGCTGGGAACTCGACACGCGCGGACACACCGACACGGGGCTGTTCGTGAGCGGCGGCATCGACGAGAACGCGATCCGCGAGTTGAACCAGGTCGTGGACGGCTACGGCGTCGGCACTTGGATCAGCGCAGCGCCCGTGGTCGATTTCAGTATGGACATCGTCGAGATCGACGGCGAACCGGTGGCCAAGCGTGGCAAGTGGTCCGGCGCCAAGCAGGTTCTACGCTGCGTCGGCTGCCTCGAGGACGACATCGTGGCACTACATCAAACCGATGAATGGCCGGAAAGCTGCCCCGACTGCGGCTCCGACCTGGAACCACTCCTGACCTTACAGATGAGAGCTGGCGAGCCAACCGGCGCTCAACTCGCGCCCAGTGACATCCGGCAGCGAATGCTCCAGCGACTGGAGAGTTTTGAGATCAACTGGGAGGACGACCTGCTGTGACCCAAGCGGCGACATCGGGCGACATCATCGAATTCTTTCTCGATCCCGACAACTACCACCACAAGGTCGAGGGCATCGAGCACAGCCAGACTCACGTCTCTCACCTATTCTTCGCCGGTGACTACGTCTACAAAGTCAAGAAGCCGGTGAACATGGGCTTCCTGGATTTCTCTACGCTCGAGAAGCGGCGAGCCGCCGCAGTCGCTGAACTCGAGCTCAACCGTCGGGTCGCACCCGATATCTATCTCGACGTCGTCGCCGTGCACCGCGACGCCGACGGCCACCTGAGCTTCAACACGCCCTCGTTGGTCGAGGAAGTGGCCGTCGTGATGAAGCGACTCCCGGACGAACAGCGCTTATCGAAACTGACCGAATCTGGGAAGGCCAGCCCGGACATGATGCGCGGCTTGGGGCGTCTCGTCGCCGCCTTCCACTCCCGAGCAGAGACATCACCCGCGATCGCCGAATTTGGATCGCTCGCGACGGTACGCCACAATTGGGACGAGAACTTCGAGCAGACTGAGACCTTCATCGGCCGTACGATCACGCAGCGCACGTGGCAGGAGTGCAAAGTCGAGATCGAGCGCTTTATGCGCGCCTACGCCGACCTGTTCGAACTGCGGCTCCAAGACGGGTGGATTCGCGATTGTCACGGTGACCTACAGATGGACGACATCTTCATAGACCCGGGCTCGGCTACGGCGCACGTACTCGACTGCATCGAGTTCAACCGACGATTCCGTTACTCCGACACCATCGCCGACATAGCGTTCCTTTCCATGGACCTTCGCAACCGCGGGCGCGACGACCTGGCGGAAGCGTTCCTGAGTGCCTACTACGAAAGTTCCGCGGACACACGTATCCCGTCCCTTCTCCGCTTCTACGAATCTTATCGAGCGTACGTGCGCGGTAAGGTCCGCTCCTTCGTCATCGACCAACCGGGCCCCAGCCCGGAAGAGAAGGCAGCGGCCTCGAACGAGGCAGAAGGGTTCTTCCAACGGTCTCTCGAGGATGCGTTGCGCTTGAGGCCGAGGCTGGTCCTGGTAGCCGGTTTGATGGGAAGCGGTAAGACAAGGCAGGCGCTCGAGCTTGCCCGCCGGGCAGGGGCGCGAGTCCTCCACAGCGATGTGTTGCGCAAGCAGCTGGCGGGAATCGACCCCGAACAGGAACAGCGAGTTCCCTTCGGGACCGGGATTTACTCAAGCGAGTGGACAGAGCGCACCTATATGACATTGCTCGACAAGGCTCGAGCGGAACTCGCACGCGGAAACTCGATCATCCTCGACGCTTCGTGGTCCAAGGCGCGTCATCGTTCCCTCGCGCACGACATTGCGGCCGAGCGCGAGGCTCTCTTCGCAATCGTCGAGTGCCGGGCCCCTGAGGAGCTACTCGTGGCCCGGCTATCCAAACCCAGCCGACAGATCACCGACGGTCGGATCGAACTACTCGACGAGCAGCGCGCGGTCTACGAGGTGCCTACCTCCGACGAGGCCGAGCTGCTGGTCCAGATCGACACCTCGGGAGCGCTCGAGCGGGCGTCGAGCCGTGTCTACGAGAGCCTCTTCTCCTGAATCCGGGCCGCGGGAGCCCTCGTATGGAACGATGCAACGCCGCCGGCTTTCCTTCGCGACCCGGCTCTTCATAGCCCTCTTCCTGTTATCGGCTATTCCGTCGGTCGCGCTCATCGGTCTGGCCACCTGGGGCCTCAGGAACTACGTGGAGCTGGCCGGGGCAGGCGGCGCATGGCAGGGCGTCGGTGACACCGGCCGCGAACTGCTGAACGCCCTCGAGGAGGCCGAGGCCGACTCGGTGGTTCGAGGCGCGGCGGCCGAGCACGAGAACGAGCTTTCACGCTCGATGAGCTTTGCCCGGCGCTGGGATCTGATCGCCGGGCGCCTCGCCAGAGCGTTGCCGTGGGTCGCGCTAGTGCTTGGGCTCGCCCTCGGCCTCGTGGCCGTCCTGACGGCTCGCCAGCTCGCCCGGCAGCTGAGCCGGCCTGTGAACGAGGTCGTCGATTGGGCGGGCCGGCTGGCCCGGACGGAACCGTTGCCGAGACCGAGTCCCGGCCGCGAGCACGGGCCACCCGAGTTCTCGGTCCTGCGGCACGAGTTCCGTCACATGGCGGAAAGGTTGGCCGAAGGCCGTCGTCAGGCACTCGAAGCGGAGAGACTGAAGGGCCTCACCGAAATGGCAAGACGCGTCGCCCACGAGATCAAGAACCCGCTCACGCCGCTGATGCTCGCGACCAGACAAGCGCAGCATCTCGCTTCGCGAGGCCTGGCCGAGTCGCTAAAGGAGCCCCTGAGCATCATCGAGCACGAGGCCGTGCGTCTCGATGACATGGCGCGGAGCTTCGCGCAGCTCGGACGCCTGCCCGAAGGGCCGACCAGCGAGATCGACTTGAGCGAGTTGCTGCGTGAACTGCTCGCGCGCGACCTACCCGACTCCGTTACCGGGACGCTGAACGCGCCCGAGACCCTGCCGCTGGTAGAGGGGCATCTCGACGCGCTCACCCGTGCGTTCAGAAACCTGTTGGGGAATGCGGTGGAGGCACTGACGGACCGGCCCGACGCTCGTATCGAAGTTACCATCAGTCGCGCCGACGATTTCGTCGAGGTCGCCATCTCCGACAACGGGCCGGGCCTGCCGGCGGAACAACGGGAGCGCGTCTGGCAGCCTGACTTCACCACCAAGAAGCGCGGTACCGGTCTTGGCCTGGCGCTGGTTCGACAAGCGGTGACAGCGCACGGGGGTGAAGTGGAACTAAGAAGCGCGGCCGATCAAGGTGCATGCTTCGTCGTTCGGTTACCCACGGCACGCCAGGAATCGGGATGAGACGACCTCGCCCCGTCGTCCTCCTCGTCGCCGCTGCCATCGGTTGCGCCGAGCCCGAGGAGCGTAGCCGCCCAGATCCGGACGGCTCGCGCCCCGCCCCGGCCACGTCGACTCGCGAAGGCGAGGACCCTCGGTCGCCGGCCGCGTCGGTTCCGGAGTTCCGTCTACGCCTGGACGCGCCGGCCCACACGGTGAGCGCCCAGGTCGAGCTGGATGTGCCCGGCGCGACCGCCGTCCACCTCCTGTTCCGTTCGGAGTTCGAAGGCTACCCGGACCTCGGAGGACGACTTCGCAATCTGGAAGCACGTGGGCCTGGCGGGCCGCTTGTCGTGGCGAGGCCCGTCGACGGACTGGGCTCGGGCCACTATTCCATCGATGTATCGCAGTCCCAACGGGTGAGGATCGAATACACCCTGGCCCTCGATCCTCCCAACGATTCGCGCCTCTACCACCGAGTGTCGCAGCTTGCGGCGGCCGGCGGTCACCTGCTGGGCAGGGACTTCATGCCCAGGCTGTGGCTCGGCCAGCCGCGTGCCGGACTGCAACCGGTCGAGCTACGCTTCAGCGGCATGCCACCTGATTGGCACGTAGCCACCGTGGAACCGAGAGCGGGGACCGGCTACGGCGTGGCCGACATCATCGATGCCGTCTTCGTGGTCGGCCCTTTGCGCCAACGTCAGCTCAACCTCGGCCCCCGTTCGCTGGTGACCGCCGTCTACGGCCGCTGGCCGAACGGTGACGAGCGAGTTTTCGATGCCATACGCCGGGCCGCCGGGAGTCTGCACCGTATCGCCGGCGACGGTTGGGCCCGCGGCGACTACGTGATTGGCGCAGGAAGAGTCCCCGCGGCCGTGCCGGGGCAGAGCACCGGCGGTCAAGTCATCGGCCACTCAGGGATCACCTACGTCGCCGGATCCGCGCCCGCCGACCTAGAATTCCACAGCTGGCTGCACACGACGACTCACGAGCTCACGCACTGGTACATTCCGACCGGCTTTCGCTTCGAAGGCCAGCCGCCTTCCTGGTTTGCCGAAGGGTTCACCGACTACATGGCACTCAGAATCTTGCTCGTCGCCGGCCTCATCGAGCCGCAGGAGTTCCTCGACGAGATCGGCACTCGCTGGATGCGCTACCGCGGCAGTCCACTCTACGGGCAGACGTCCATAGTCGACGCCGAAGCCGACTTCTGGTCGGACGACGCCTATCAATACATTTATGACGGCGGCTCGCTCGCCGCTTTTCTGCTCGATCTCGGCTTCCAGGATCGTGGCAGCTCGCTCGAGCGGACGCTGAAGGAAGTGCGGCACGCTGAACCCGTCACCGCCGAGAGCCTGACGGCTGCTCTTGCCGCTGTGAGAGAGAATCGCTGGATCGAGGATTGGCTGGCCGACGGGACCAACCCAGATTGGGAATCTCGCTTTGAGCAGTACGGCCTGACCAGAAGAAACGACTCTCTCGTGAGTCTCAACGATTGGGCAACGAATGCGCTCAGTTCGATACGACCATAGCACGATTCGCGTGAAGACGATCGCCTCTGCGACCCGCTCGCTTATCGCTATCATCGCTTTCCTGTGCGCGATCTCGCTTGGCGCGATCGACCTCTCGGCCCAGAGTATCGTACAGCTCGCGCGTCAAAGACACTCGAGCCCGGACACGACGCTCGCGGACTATACGTCGCGGCAAAACACCCTGGTCAGCCTCAGCTTCATCACCGACCGACTCGCTCCACCGAAGCTGATCGTGGCTAGCGAGCTGGCCTCCGGCGTTGCCTGGCAGCGTGACGCGGGCCTGCAGGTCAAGATGCTCGGACAAAGATACGTCACCTCGTTCGGACGCGAGGTGGAAGCCGGCCTCGATTTCAGTCGGCCCTGGTTCGTGGCGACCGCGCCGGGTGACAGCCTCCGCCTACTAGGCGGCATCGACATCCCCAACCGTGCCGCCGTGCATCCTTTCGCGAGGGGCGCAGAGCGCTACTACAGCTACGAGATCGGAGACACGGTCACGCTATACGTTGCAGGCCGGCAGGTCGACCTCGTGGAAGTGGCGGTCACGCCGACCCGTGGCGATGAAGCGCTGGTCGTGGGATCGCTTTGGGTCGACGCCGCCTCCGGCGACGTCGGCGCGATGCAGATCCGCTTCGTCGGCATGCCGCTTTGGGACGCCGACGACGAGTCCGAAGCGAAGTGGGCCAACCGCATCCTGTCGGTGACTGCAACGATGCAGCAAGGGCTGTGGGAGCAGCGATACTGGCTCCCGTACCGCCAGGAAGTCGAGCTGATGGTGCGCATCCCGTTCATCGGCAACTTCGCAGTGCCCATCATCTTCCGTAACGAATTCGACCGCTACGAGATCAATACCGGTCAGCCCATAGCGTGGCTTTCCCCCGATTCGCTGAGGACCGGAGAAGACTCGAGCAGCACGTTCGATGAGGGTGCCACCCTTTGGATAGGGGAAGGACGTAGGGCCGAGCGGGCCGAGGTTCCAGACTCGGCACTGGGCCCCGAAGCTTACCCCGAGCGCGAGAAGACCCAGATCAGAGCCGGTCCCGCCGACAATGGCTGGGAGATCATCCGACCACCCGACGATACGTTGCTGGCCTACGACGAGTGGAACCGACCATTGGAGCGGCCGGCCTCCGAGCTGACGCTGCCATCGGCCGAAGAGCTCGAGCGCCGCGCACAAGAGCTCGCCCCGGAAATCGTCGGACGCAAGATGTTCATGATCCAGTACGACCGTCTGCCCGAGATGATCCGCTACAATCGGGTGGAGGCGCTGGGTATCGGCGTCTCGGTACGCTACGACATACCGCGCCGCCCGTTCTGGTCGTTGGGCGGCGGTATCGGGTTCGGCGTCGCCGACCTTGCTTTCAAGGGAAAGCTGGATGTGCGCTATGACGCGCCGGGCAAACGCTTCGATCTGGCCGGCTACAGCGAGTTGCACCTCGGCGGCACTGCGCTGACCGACGAAAAGCGCGCCAACGGAAGCTCCGCTCTACGCGCTTTCTTCTTGGGGCGCGACGACGCCGACTACTACCGCGCCAGCGGCGCGGCCTTCACGGCTGGGAAGCGGTGGGGACGAATGAGTGGACGCCTGGGAGCAGGATGGGAACACCACAACTCGGTGGACCGCAACACTCAGGTCGCTATTCCTGGCATCTGGAAAGATTCGGTGTTCCCGATCAACCCGGGGATCAATGAGGGCGGATTCTGGCGCGGTGACGTCGCCGCAAAGTTCTATCTCGGCGATTGGACGCGCCCGACTAACCGGGCCGAGCTGACATTGGGCCTCGAAGGCGGAACCGACACTGATTCGCTCGAATATGTACAGCCACGCGCCGCCCTGGAGGGGCGCATCGATTTTGGAGACGTTGTCGCCCTTGCATTCAACACGCGCGGAGGCTGGAGCGCGGGTGACGCACCGTTCCAGCGCCTCTGGGGTATCGGTGGCCTTGCGACGGTGCGCGGCTTCACTTACGGATCACAGCGCGGTGATTCCTATTGGACGGGCAGGCTCGAGCTGAGTCCGCGGCGCAAGGCGATAACGCCGGTCTTGTTCGGCGATGTCGGTTGGGCCGGCTCCACTGAAGACTGGCCCGGCAGCGAGCCGCTCTGGTCGTTCGGAGTGGGAGCCAGCTTCCTGTGGGGGATTCTGCGCACCGATCTGGTGTTCCCGAAGGCTGACGAGGTATGGTTCGAGCTCTACTTCGCGGGGTCGCTCTAGGGCCACGCCCCAACACGAGAGAAGTCGATGACGCGTATCCTCATCGTTGACGACGAAGGCAACATCCGCCGGATGATAGCGAGCCTTCTCAAGGCCGAAGGCTACTCGACGGTCGAGGCCGAGACCGGCGAACAAGGGCTCGACAAGATGTCGCACGAGGAACCGGACGCCGTGCTCCTGGACTTAGCCCTGCCAGGCGCCAGTGGGTTGGAGGTGCTCGAGCGAATGGTCGAGAGTTGGCCAGAGGTTCCCGTCGTCATGATGAGCGGGCAGGCGACCCTCGGTGACGCGGTTAAGGCCACTCGTCTCGGCGCCTTCCAGTTCCTCGAGAAGCCGCTCACGCCCGAGGCGATCCTCATCACATTACAGTCCGCTCTCGAGCTGCAGCGGCAACGCGACCTGAACCGCGCGCTGCGCCAGGAACTGGAACCCGGCCAGGAGTTGGTTGGGAAGTCAGAAGCGCTGGAGGAGACCAGAGCCCTGATCCATCGCGTCGCCTCCACCGACTCCAGGGTTCTCATCACCGGTGAGAGTGGAACCGGCAAAGAGTTGGTGGCGGTGGCAATCCACGGGCTCTCGCAGCGCAGCCGTGGACCGTTCGTCCGCATCAACTGCGCGGCGATCCCGCGCGACCTCATCGAGAGCGAGATGTTCGGGCACGAGAAGGGCTCCTTCACCGGCGCCACGAAACAGCGACGCGGCAAATTCGAGCTGGCCGACGGCGGGACGCTGTTCCTCGATGAAGTCGGCGACCTCAGTCCCGAGGCGCAGGCCAAGTTGCTGCGTGCCATCGAAGCAGGCGAAATCGAGCGAGTCGGTGGCAGCGTGCTCATCCCCGTTGATGTGCGAATCCTGGCGGCGACCAATCATGACCTGCAGAAGGAAGTCGAGGAAGGCCGCTTCAGGGAAGATCTCTTCTTCCGACTGCACGTCATGCCCATCCCTATCGTGCCGCTCAGAGATCGCAAGGACGACATCTCGCTGCTCCTGGCCCACTTCATCGAGCGCTACCGCTCCCGGCACGGGCTGCGCCCACCCCACTTCACCGACTCGTCCATCAGCGCGCTTCATGCCTACGATTGGCCCGGCAACGTACGGGAGCTCGGCAACGCCGTCGAAAGACTCATGATCTTGTATCCGGAACGTGCCATCGGCGCCGACGAGATCGGCACCGTTCTCCCCCGACTCAGGACCGCCACGCCGGCCTTGCAGCCGCAAGGTGGATCGCTATCCGAGCTACTAGAGGACTACGAGCGCCAGCTCATCAGTGGTGCGCTGGACAGCTCCGGGGGCAACATCGCGGAGGCGGCGAGGAGGTTGAGCACGGACCGCCCGAACCTTTACCGGCGGATGAAGCGACTCGGTATCCACAGACAGGGGATGGAGAAAGAGGAGCCTGTCTAGCATGTACGTGTGCGCTCGGCGCACGCTTCGGTGTTTCCAATTGACACGACCCTGTCCATAGCGTCTTATACCACTACGCAATATTAGTGGACTTTCGGTGCATTCAGTCCGGCATCGGGTTTGCTCTAAGGCGGGCGAATATGGATGTTCGTCTGCTTGGAGGGCCCTCATGAATCGCGCGCACAAGACAATCTTCGTCACTGCCCTTCTCCTCGCGGCTCAGTCGCCGCTCCGCGCCCAGGATACCATCGCCGTAGGCGTGCAAACGCCGATACCGCCAGGCCAGGAGCTTCCAGCCGGCGTAGCCGACGGGCTGGTCGCTTTCTACAACAGCGCCAGCACGATCCGTTTCTCCGGCCGCACGCGAGTCCCGGCCGGGCGCACGATCACCGGCGATGTTGCCATCCTAGGGGGACCGGTCGAACTAGCCGGCGTCGTTGACGGCGACCTCGTCGTGCTGAACGGCGACGTCACGCTGACGGAAGGCTCTCGCGTCAACGGCGACCTGACCGTCGTCGGCGGCATCGTCCTCGGCACGGAGGACGGATACGTGGACGGCGTCATCACGACGTACACGGCCGTCTTTCGCTACCGGCGGGTAGGCGACGGCATTGAGTACCTCGGGTCGGGTGGTGCTCCGAGCTACGAACCTACGAGCAGGAGCATCAGACTACCGAGCTGGAAGTTGGGCGAAAGCGAGATCTTCATCTCGGCCCGCGCCTACAACCGCGTCGAAGCCTTGCCCATCGCCATCGGGCCCCGCATCACCACCGGCGGCAGTAACCCGCTTCGCTTCGACGCGCTGTTGATCTGGCGTACCATAGGCGGATTCGAGCCCCAGAAAGGCGATCTGGGCTGGCAGGTGCGCGCGAAGCAGTGGTTGTTCGGTCACCGTGCGGCGTGGCTCGAAGGTGGCTTTCAGTCGGTGATCAATCCGATCGAAGACTGGCAGCTCACCAACTTGGAAAACTCCCTAGCTTTGTTCTTCTTCCGCCGTGACTACCGCGACTACTACGAACGGGAAGGCTGGTACGCCAGCCTCGGCGGAGAGTCGCATAGCGTGTTCGGCTCTGTGGAGTACCGGGACGAAAGGCACAGCGCCGTCGCCACTCGCAACGTCTGGACCATCTTCTTCAACAAGACCGACGAACTGAGGCCCAACGCCGCGGCCGACCCGGGCGATCTGCAGAGCGTCATCTTCACCTTGGGAGTCGACACGCGCAATGACCCCGACAGACCGTGGTCGGGATGGTACGGGGTCGCCAACCTCGAAAGGGCAGTCGGCGGCGAGCTCAGCGGCGAGAAGCCGGATTTCACCCACCTTCTTCTCGATCTGAGAAGGTACCTGCGAGTCAGTCGCAGCTCGGCCCTCGCGCTGCGGCTGGTCGGCGGCGGTCGACTCGGTGACAGACTCCTCCCGGCACAACGCCAGCACGTGATCGGCGGCACGGGTTCGCTGCCCGGCTACTCCATGATGGAGTTCGACTGTGGCGTGCGCAGCTCGGGGCAACTCGGAGAGGAGCCCGGCTACGGATGTCAGCGGTTCACACTCTTTCAGGCCGAGTATCGGACCGGGCTCAACTTCCGCTGGCGCTGGGACGAGACTCAGGACTTCGACGACATTCACGGGGACATCTTCAGCATCGACTTCGACCCCGCGTTCGTTCTCTTCTACAACGCAGGCGCAGCTTGGGACACGGACGAGGATTATTGGGATTACCTCACGAAGAGTGACAACTGGCTAGCGGACCTCGGCGCCGGCCTGGACTTCGGCGGCCTGGGCTTCTATTTCGCTTACCCATTGGTCGGATCGGGCGGATTCAACTTCGTCGTGCGGCTTACCGCCAGATTCTGATCGCGGTTGCCCTCGCCGCGATCTCGGCCGCAGCCACAACGGCTTCGGCTCAGGTACCCCATCTGTCCCTATCCCCGGGAAACGAAGAGAACGCCTGGCGCGCTACGCTGCAGCCGGTCGAGATCCTCGCCGACTCCGCGCTCATCCGTCCTCTCATTTCCGGGCTGCCGCTCCGCTTCCACTTCCAGTTGGAGTTGTGGCAGGACAAGTTCGTGGCCGATGGTTTGGTGGCGCAGGCCACTTGGTCGATCATCCTCTTTCAGGAGCCGCTCTCCGGAGAGTTCAATCTGACGCGCTCGTGGGATCAAGACCACGATGAATGGTACGCGACGCTCGCCGCCGCGGCGCAGGCTCTCGAGCGCGTGTATCTGTCGCCCCTGCCCGGGCCGCCACCCAACAGCGGCCGCTACTACTATGACGCACGCCTGGAAGTCGAGGTCTTGTCTCTGGGCGACCTCGACGAGCTAGAGCACTGGCTTCGCGGCGAGGTGGGTGGGCAGGACGCCGATGTCGGGAGCAGCGTGGCTCGGGCCGTCGGCCGCGGCCTGAAGAGGCTCTTCATTCGCCTCATCGGGCTGTCTGCCCGCAAGTACGAGGCGAAGACCGACCTGTTCCGGCCCTAGGCCTTCGCTCCTCGTCCTGCCTCGGCGGGAGACTTCCAGCCGGGGGCTACTCGTACTTGAGGCCCGTATCGCAGAGAAGCGTCACCACCGTCGGAGACTGGCCCAGCCGACCGCTCTCGATCAGCTTCATCGCCCCGCAAACATTGGCCGACGACGAGAACCCGACGTGCAGACCCTCTCGCTTCGCCAGCAGTTGCCGGAACAGCCCCGCCTCCGCATCGGAGACAGCCACGTAGTCATCCGCGAGATCCGCATCCCACTGAGGCGGGACTAGGCCGTAGCCGGTGCCCTGAAGCAGATGACAGACCTTCGTCACCGCCTTGCCCGCCAACACCTCGGCTCCCTTGGGCTCCAGCGCAATGCAGCGCACGTCCGGTTTGACTCGTTTCAGGAATCGGCTGGCGCCTACGAACGTTCCACCAGTGCCGACGGCGGCGACGAAAGCATCCAGCTCGTTGCGGATAGCCTCCCAGACTTCCGGCCCGGTTCCATCTTCGTGCGCCTTGACGCACGATGGGTTGTTGAACTGGTCCACGTAGAACGCGCTCCGCTCGCCCGCGATCTCTACAGCCCGCTCGGCCGCCACGGCGATGTCGGCACCCGTCACCTGGCCGGTACAACCATCGACCTGCGGCACCAGAATGACCTCGGCACCCAAAGCCTCCATCATCCTGGCCCGAGCCGGACTATTGCCCTCAGACATCGTCACGACGAACGGATGACCCAGCGCGTTGCATACGACGGCAAGGCCGGCGCCCATATTCCCGCTCGTCATCTCCACCACCGCTTGTCCCGGCTCCAGTCGCCCGGATTCGCGCGCATCCCGTACGATCCGGAGCGCCGCCCGATCCTTCACGCTGCCCCCAGGCTGCACAAACTCGGCTTTTGCCAGAATCCTCCCCGGGCCAGGGTGAACTCGGGAAAGGGCGACCAGCGGAGTACGGCCGATGAGATCCAAAGCACTCGTTGATACTTGGCCCATGAAACAGTAAGTAGGAATCAACCAACGGCACCGCAAGTCGTGTCGGTGTGTATGACCTCCACGCGTCGATGACCCGCGCGCCGCCCGCGATGGTCGGGTGGCGTTTCGCGCGTCGCACGGAAAGGTGGGTTCTAGTGAGGTACTTGCTAGCTAGTTCAATGCTCGCTCTCCTGCTACTGGCAGGCGCTTCGCCGGCTCGAACACAGACTCAGGAATGGCCCAGCAAGGTCGTGATCACAAACGATGACGGGATCGACGACGACGGGCTGCTTGCCCT
>JBDHHL010000055.1:0-14561 GCA_039589375.1 Gemmatimonadota bacterium
GTCCTCGTGCACGGTTCTGCGATTCATAGCCATAAGTCGATTCGGATCGTCTGGCGCATAGCGCGTAGGAGGGCCTGGGCAACGGTAGCACGCCGGAACTCCACCTTTGCGATCCCTACCATCCCTGGCGCTGGCTGCCACTGCCCCTGCGGTAGGATGACCTCGGCCTCCAGCCAACCGCTTTCGGCTGCCGGGGCCACGCTTGATATCGTGGACCTGAACTTGAGGTTCGGCCGTGCGACGAGCTTGATCGTAGCGCGCTGACCCGGAGCTACTTCGCCGCCTTCGCTCAGTGGCATTCGCACACGTCCGCAACGGCCTTCCATGGCTGCGACTTCCAAGAGCAGGGTACCCTTTGTGACCGCCGCTCCCTCTAGTTCGTACAGTCGATGGCCCAGGATGACGCCATCGATGGGCGCTTTGATGACCAGCTTCTCTTGATGGCTCCTGAGTACGGCTAGCTCTTGCTGGGCTTCGCCAAGCACCGAGCTGACGGAAGCGGCCTTGGCCAGGTCGCCAGTTGCTTCTGCATGGGCTTGCTCGAGACTGAGATGCTCGACGCGGGCCTCGTGCTCGATGACGGAGGCCTCGAGTTCGCTGTTCCATAGCGTCGCGATCGCGGCGCCGGCGCGAACGGTATCGCCTTCTCTGATATGCCAGCGATCGATGATCCCGTCCACCTGGACACGGACATGAGAGCGCGGCAGCGCTTCGATCTGAACCGTGCCGTGTGCCCGGAACGTCCACGGCACGATGAACGGAAGGCCGATCACAAGGACGCATCCCGCCACTAGAACAGCGCCGCGCGTGCCGCGGAGGAACCCAGCCCGCCAGGTGGTCGCTGCCGCCATCGCCAGGGTTCGGCTGCGTGCTGCTACCTTGCGAAGGGCGCGTGCCGCGGAGAACGCTGCGATGAGCCAAACCCATGGTCCGATGAGGCGGCCGATCACCAAGATCAGCCAGAACGCCGAGGCCACGATCACAACAGCCGTGTAGGCTATGGACAGTCCTCCGTAGATCAAGAAGACTCGGCGTTCACGTGGCGTCGTCGGCGGTGGCGCGACCTCCAGTCCCAGTATGTGCTTCTTCGACAGCCAGCCCCAGCAGTCGAACGAGCGGCGGCGAAGATTGGGTATCTCTAGCCAATCGGAGAGCGCGTAGTAGCCGTCGAGCGGGATGAGCGGATTGAAGTTGGTGAGTACGCTTAGAATGCCGCCGATCAGTATGCAGAGAAAGGCGACGTGGTGTGTAGCCGTACCGGGTTCCGTCAGCACCCAGACGATGGCAGCGACGGCGGCTATCACGAGCTGGATCCAGGGCCCTGCAAAGGTCACCCAGAGCCGATGCGCTCGCTTCTCGAACGTCCAGGCGTCGTTCGTGTTGCAGAAGAGCGCGGGCGAGAAATACAAAAGCATGCCGCCGATCTCGTGGACCTCGCCCCCGAAGTACTTGGTAGTGAGCCCGTGCCCCAGTTCGTGGATGCCGATGATCACGAGCGATAGAAAGTAAAGAAGAACCCAATCCCAGGGGCCAAAGCCGCTGAGAGTGACCAAGCCCACGGTGCCTGCCCACAGCGCGCCCCAGTTGGATGTCACAATCACGCCGTATACTGCGAACAGGGCCAGGCAGACCAGCACGAATGGAGGCGTCCACATCCAGCCGATTCGCTTCACGGACCAGGCGAAGAAGCGGTCGGGGTCACCGATCGAGAAACGGAGCCGAAGTATCGATCCGCGCGTGCGCCGACGGGCGCGTACCTTTCGTTCGGAGCGCAGCCGCTCCATTAGCATCAGGTGCTGCTCCGCCGGCGTGCGCTCGACCAGCCCGAAGCGTTTGAGCTTCTGCGCGAAATCGGCAATCTGTCCCGGTTCGGGACGTAGGCCGAGCTGCTCTGCGGCAGCATAGGAGATGTCTGTCGGCGTGCGGTGTCCGTCCATGAGCTTCATCAGCCCGACTTCCATCTCACCAAACTGGTAGTACTTCTGCTCGCGGGGCTCCTTTACGATGTAGTGCACCTTTCCGCGGTGCTCGCGGCGGACGATCCGGACATCGAGCCCAAGCTTGGGACGGGCCTCCAGCGCCGAAGTCACTGACCTTCCACCTCTCGTTCGGGTGCCGGCTCGACGCTTATCGTCGCCCCCGGCCTGAAGCCGCCGGGTTGCTCGATCTCGATGACGACTTCTCTCGTCCCACTCCCGGGGTCGACCGTGGGACTCACCACCAGCACGCGCGCCGTGGCTGTCGCGCCATCCAGGCCGGTGATCTCGACCGGGGCACCGACGTTGAACGATGCCGCCTGCCTCTCGGGGACGAGAACTCGCGCTCGCAGCGGTGCCATGGCCGTGATGCGGAACAAAGGCGTACTACCCTGTATCAGTTCGCCCTCGCGGATGTAGCGTTTGGCGATCACGCCGTCGAACGGCGCCCGGACCCGAGTCCGGGAAAGGTCCAGTCGAGCCCGCTTCAGTTGTGCCTCGGTGTGCCGATGCGCGTACAGGGCGGCATCGTACTCGGCCGGAGAAATGACCTCGCGCTGCCGCAGTTCCTCGACGCGCTCGTAGTAGGTGCGGGCCTCGTCCGCCTTGGCCTGTACCGCATCGAACTCGATCCGGACATCCGCATCATCCAGGACACATAGCAGCTGGCCGGCACTCACGGGATCGCCGACCTCAACGCGGATACTGCTGATCACCACGCCCTGCTCGAAGTATGTTCCGCTGCCAAGCCGACTGAACACGTCGACATCGCGCTCCGCGTACAGATACGTGCGGTAGTCGCTCGCGCGCTCGGCGGCGGAGGCTGTAGCCGCCAGGCTGATGCGCGCCCCCTCCTGGGGACGAGATTCGGGATCCGACTCGATCTCTTCGGCGCACGCGAGTAGCGCAGTTGCCAGGGCGACCATGATCACGCCGGGCCATCCGGTTGTCTTCATCATTCTCACCGCCAGAATCGCATTTGAATCCAACGAATGAACGGGCGAGCCAGCAGGTATCCCAGCGGCAGCCGGGAACCGACGATCTTGGCTCGAGCGTCCATGCCGGGCTTCAGGAGACCTCGCGTATTGTCGATGTCTGCTCTCACGACGAAGGTCGGATCGCCCGGGACGGCGGGGTCGGCATAGGGCGAAACCTCGGTCACGGTTCCGACGAACGTGTAGTCGGGCCGGGCCGGGACTTTCAGCCGAACGCGCTGTCCGAGACGGACGCGCTCGATGTCTTTCTGGGCGACGCGGGCCTCGACCTCTAGATGGTCCGTGCGACCTAGCACCACGAATGTCTCGCCCGCGTTCAGCCACTCGCCGAGTCTTTCGTCCGGCCTCTGCGTCAAGACGACACCGGCCACCTGTGCCTTCAGCCGTGTGCGCTCGAGTTGTTCGTGCAGTAGGCCGAGTCGCCGGGTCAGCTGGAGGACATCGATCTGGGCGATTCGTGCCTCGGTTTCGTTATTCCGTGCCTGGGCAGCCGCTGCTGCGCGCTCGGCGACGGCAAGATCAGCGCTGGTCTGCTGGATTCTCATCCTGACCTCATCATCGCGGAGGAGCGCTAGTACTGTCCCCGCTGTCACGTCGTCTCCCTCGTCGACGTCGATCCGCGTGAGGAGCCCGTCGACGGTTGCTCGGATGGGCATTCGGCTTCCAGGTAGGATTTGAGTATCGCGTGGTGTGATGCGCTCGGCCCAGGGAAAGAGGACCAGGACGATGAGTACTGCGAGCGGGATGCCGAAATGAGTGACAAGCTTCCCACGAGGGAGGGCCGCGATGCGACGACGCCAGGCGGCCAACGGCTCGAGCAGGCCGATGAATGGTACCTGGCTGTAGAGATCCGCGTTACGGACTGACACCGACACCTGGTTGGCCAGAAGAGCGGCGGCTTCCTGTCCGGCCTCGCCCAGGAAAGCCGGGGTGGCGGACTCCATGTAGAAAGCTCCCAGCCTGCCTTCCTCGTCCTTGAGGGGGATGAGGCAAAGCGAGCGGCTGCCTGCCTGATCGACGTAGGCCGGGAAGGCTTGGCGAATCGATACCGCCTGCGAGTCTTCGCCCGAGAGGTCATGTACGTAGACAGTCTCATCCTGTTCGAGCAGCCAGGTAATCAGACGTTCCAACTCGTGGTTCGCTTCGGATCGATCCACGCTCTCCTGTCCGGAAATGGCCTTCAGGACGGTGTTGCCCCCCTCATCCAGTGCGATGGCAGCGCGGTCGTAGCTGAGGGCCTGGCTGGCCAGGTTGACCACAGACACGGCAAGCCGGTCGACGTCTAAGGTGGACGCAATCTCGCGACTGATGCCGAGCAGCGTCTTCAGGTCGCGGGCGTGCCGTTCGGCGTCGTGGAGCTGAGCGTTGCGGAGGGCCAGCCCTGCGGTAGACGCGAGGCCCGTGACCAGCGCGAGGTCGCTCTCATCGAACTCGCCGTCCCCGGTCCGCTTGTTGAGCACCTGCAGGACTCCGAGCACCTCGCCCTTCGCCGTGAGGGGTGCGGTGACCATCGAGCGCGTTGTGAAGCCTGTGGCTTCGTCCACCTGGTGGACGAAACGCGGGTCGCCGCGGGCGTCGGCGACCAGGTCTGGCTCGCCGGTTCGGCCCACGTGGCCGACGATGCCAGCGCCGAGGGGGAGTTCGAGCCCCTCGATCTGCGTGCCGACGGGGCCTCGGGCGATCCGGCACACGAGCTGGTCACCCTTGCGCAGCCAGATCGAACCGGCCTCAGCTTCCAGGATCTCCAGGGTCCGATCGAAGACGCGGGGGAGTAGCTCGGCGAAGTCTAGCGTCGAGTTGAACTCTAAGCTCGCCTGGTAGAGCAGATCGAGGTGCTCCCTCGGCTGCACGCTGAGATCAGACATGTCTTGAACCGGGTTGGATTGGGGAAGCAGGCGTAGACGTCTCCCGGCGAGGACCTGGCAGCCGATCTTGGGAGCCACCGGCTTGCCGGGGCCTTGAGCGGGGTTCTCTCCGTCGGGTGGGTAGGCTTGACTGCATCGGGTGCTCCAGAAGCCAAGGAGCCCCCCTCACACTCCATCTGCCCGCTTAAGCTGTAGCGTATACTAAGTACCGGGTCGGGGACTGAGCAAGAGCCGTGACTGGCGGCCCCCGGCGCGGCGTTGACGGCCGCGTCTTGTCGGAAGCGGCCCTGAGGGGCGAGATTATCAGTCGGTGGGCTATTCGTAGAAGACTGCTCTATAGTATTGAGTACTCCTTTGCCAAGGTGGCGAACGGGGCTGATTTTCTATGATCGAGATAAGAACGCTCGGACGGACTTCGGTTTCGGTCAACCGGGAGCCGCTGACCGGCGAGGCGGTGTGGCCGAAATCGTTGGCCCTCATCGTGTACATGGCTATCGAGCCGGGCCCGGATCGGCGCGAAGAGATCCTCGGTGTCCTCTGGCCGGATCGGGATGAGAAGCGAGCCCGCCGGGCGCTCAACCAGCTCCTCTACACGCTGCGCAAGACCAGCCCCGAGCTCGATCTGGAGAGCGTCTCCGATGCTCTCGATTTCGGGAAAGAGGTCTGGCTCGATGTGGAGGAATTCGAGCGTCGCCTCGAGGTCGGCGACCTGAAAGGCGCCGTCGAACTGTACCACGGGCCTTTTCTGGATGACCTCTCCGTTGGCGAACCCGAGTTCGATCATTGGGCCGATCGACAGAGGGCCGAACTGCGGCGGAAGTTCCGCAAGGCGGCGCTCGAGGTTGCCAACAGGGCCAAAGGGGCCGGGGATCTCGATGAGGCCGTAGGGTACTGCCGTCGACTGGTGGAGGCCGACGCGCTGGATGACGAGGCCCAACACCTGTTGATCGAGTGCCAGTACCTGCGCGGCGATCGGTTGGCGGCGCTACGCCAGTATGAGAAGTACCGGGACGTCTTGGAGCGCGAGCTGGAGGTCGAGCCGCTCGACCACACGCGCGAGCTGGTGGCGCGAATCAAGGCGGAAAAGGCGCCCGCCGAGCCGGCTGCCGAGACTGGATCGGAACCGAGTGACGGGCCGGCGCCCGAGGAAGAGAGTGCGCCGGTAGCGGTCGCCGCCGAGCCCGAGGTCGACTCTGCGGAGGGGACCGGGAGGTCCCGCATCTCCTTCGGTCGTTGGGTGCTCGCGGTGCTGGGAGTCGTGGCCGTCGTCGTGATCGCGGTGATCCTTTGGCCGGAGGAGGCCGGTCAGGAACCAGGGGTAAGGGCGATCGGCAGTCCGGTTACTCAAGTTGGTCGGGTCGCCGTGCTTCCGTTCGACCTTCACGGGATGGGCTCGGAAAACCAGGATCTGCCCGTGAGCGTGGCGCAGTTGCTATCCCTGAATCTCGCGGAAGGAGACGGACTCGAGACGGTCGACCATCGGTCGGTCCTCAGGCTGTGGGAGGCGACCGACTATGGTGCGACCTCAGCCGTGAGCCCGGCCGTCCTTGACAGCCTCGCCGACGACCTAGGGGCATCCGCAATGCTGTTGGGTGACATCCACGCGAGCGGGGCCGAGGTGAGGATCGTGGCCGACGTGCTGGCCGCGCACTCGAATACTCTGCTGGCTAGGGCTGACGTACGGGGGCATCGGGACAGCCTGTTCAGCCTCCTCGATCGATTGGCAGCGCTGCTCGCCGATGAGCTGCGAGCGGCGTCCGACACAACCTCTCCAAGCTGACTCCGACCGACTCGGACAGACTTTCCTCGCTGCCGGGGTGCCGCGATTCGCGGCGTTTCGGCATCGGCGCGCACTGACCTTCCTCGCTGTACAAATGATCCTCCGATGACGGATACGAGGCTCGGCTGACTGTCACCTGAGATCCGGCTGAGGGCACGCACGTATTGTACGCGCAGTGCAATCAGCGAAGTGCAGCGAAGGAAGTGAGTAGAGCAATGATAGGAAGACAAGCCAGGGTGAGGAGAGTACGGACGGCCGCCGAGACTTTGGGGTTGGGATTCTTCTATATAGGGATGGTGACCTTCCTCCTGTATGCCCTCCTCGAGTTGTTGCAATCGGGTGTGCTGTGAGGGGGTCTGGCCGTTGGGCAGCGCGGCCCCACCCCGCGGTGGAGGCGTGCAGTGAGCCACCGCGGACATGTCCCACCATGCAGCATCAGCTGCAAACTGTTCTCCGCAGCGAGGGGCGCCGGCCGAGGCGCCCCTCGGCCCAAGACGAGGCTCGAGTGCAGCACCCTATTTGAGGTCGAGAAGCATGCTAAGAAAAGGGCCAGCAGCATGCTCGATGCAGGCTGCTGGCTCTCTGCGCCGTAGGGACCGGCGGCTGGGGATGGTTCCGAGGTAGAGGTCAGTTCGCGGCTCCGGCCAAGAGTTTCCAGCGGCTCCAGCCGCCCAGAAGCCAATCGCGCAGCCAGTCTCCGACATCCTCGAAGATTTGCGCGGGGCTCCGCCGTCCTCGTAGAAGTGTCGGCGCGAAAAGGTGCCGCTCCAAATCTGTCTTGTACATGTCAACGGCTGCTGCTCTTTCGTGGGCGTCCACTCTCAGACCCTCTCCGGTTGTCATCTATACGAGCCGCTAGGCTCGGTAGCCGCTGCGCGGCGCGTTTCATGGTTGGGCTAGTCTCCTACCAGCAATTTGAGTAAGAGCGATCATGTGAGGATCATGTGGCGGTCAGGTGGCGGTCACGTAATCCAGACGACGGTTACAACGAGGCGGGCTGTAAACCGACTTACGCACGTCATCCACGGGTCGGATGAGAGCGACCAGCGAGGCTCGGGATGCTGGGTGCCCGACTCTCGTGTACCGGTGCGGTCTTCCAACGTGGCCGCCGGTTGAACCATCTGTCCCAGGCAGACTTAGCCAGCATCGCGAAAAGCCGCCGCAGCCTGAAGTTGCGACGACGGGGCGTGGGCGCGAAGCAGTGCCGTTCCAAATCGGCGCTGTAGAGGTCTGCGATCGTGGCTCTCAATTGACCGTTCATCTTCGCCCCCTCTCTAGCGGGCCTACCGCCTCTATCGTCCAAACGTTCGAGCTGCTGCCGTTGATCTGGCCGTAACGCTCCGAAACGTGACGCGAGTTGAGTCGCGCCCGTAACCTGCGGTTCGCAGGTCAGGCAGAAGTCAAGCGAGCGAGCGACGACGGCTTGCGTGGGGCGACCTCCTGGGTCTAGAGTCAGCCCGAACTGGACATTCGGAGCTCACCGACAAAAACGGAACCACCTTGGGGGCGAGATGAAGCCAAGGTCTGTGTGTGCGACCGCGACGATGGTTTTGCTTCTAGCGAGCTCGGCTTGGGCGCAAGGGCCGGATGAGGCAATACCGAGTCCCGGTTCGGTTCTCGGCTTCGAGATCGGGGTCGATCGCAAGCTGGCCGACTGGGATGACATCACGGGATACCTGAACAGACTGGCCGACGCCAGCGATCGGGTGCTGTTGGACACGCTGGGATCGACGACGTTGGGGCGGCCATTCGTGGCGTTGACGATCTCGAGCGCTGAGAACCTGGCGCAACTCGACCGCTACCTGGAGATCCAGCGCAAGCTGGCCGACCCGCGGCGGATCGAATCCGAGGCCGAGGCCGAGCGCTTGATCGCCGAGGGGCGGGCCGTGGTGCTGATCACGGGCGGGATTCACTCGACGGAGGTCGGCGGCTATCAGATGCCGATGCGACTGGCGTACAGGCTGGCATCGGGCGACGACGCCGTCACACGTGCGGTTCTAGACGAGGTGATCCTACTGCTCGTCCCGTCACTGAACCCTGACGGGAGCCAGATGGTAGTGGAGTGGTATAGGAACACCCTGGGCCAACCGTGGGAAGGAGCGGGGCCTCCGTTTCTCTACCATCACTACGTAGGCCACGACAACAACCGGGATTGGTACGCGTTCACCCAGCAGGAGACGCGCCTCGCGATCGAGAAGCTCCACAACGTGTGGCATCCGCAGATCGTTCATGACATACACCAGATGGGCTCGAGCGGTGCTCGCTTCTTCATCCCGCCGTGGATTGATCCGGTGGAACCGAACGTGGACCCGCTGTTGATTGCCGGGATCAACGCGCTCGGCACCGCCATGGCTTGGGAGATGTACAGCCAGGGCAAGACCGGCATCGCCGTGAACCAGACCTACGACGCGTGGTCGCCGGCGCGGGCCTATCAGCACTATCACGGCGGAGTGCGGATACTGACGGAGACCGCCAGCGCGCGCTTGGCCACTCCGATCACGATGCCGTTCGACTCGCTTCGCAGTCGCCGGGGAGGTGATCCGCGCAGGTCGTCTTGGAACTTTCCGGAACCTTGGCCCGGCGGCGAGTGGCGCCTCGCAGACATCGTCGACTACATGGAAGCGGGCGCCGTGGCGTTGCTCAAGCAGGCTGCACTCTATCGTGAACGCTGGCTGCGCGGTTTCTACGCGATCGGGACCCGGACAATCAGTGGTCGGGATGGCTGGCCGGGCGCATTTCTAATACTCACGCAGGTACAAAGCGAAGACGGCGTCGCCGATCTCCTGCGAATTCTAGTGACTGGCGATGTCGAAGTTCACGAGGCGCTGACGGGTTTCCAAGTCGAGGGACGCCGTTTCGCGGCGGGCACGTACGTAGTGCCGATGGCTCAGCCGTACGCGGGTTTTGCCAAGACGCTGCTCGAGGTGCAGCAGTATCCAGCGCTCGAGGAGTATCCGGGCGGCCCACTCCGGCAGCCCTACGACGCGGCGGCGCACACGTTGCCCTTGCTGATGGACGTTGCGGTGCTGGCGGTCGATGAGATGCCTTCGGTGCAGATGTCAAAGCCCATTGAGGCGCCAGTCCATGCCAAGAGCGCGCCGGGATTGACCGGGAGCGGAGATGCTGCGCGGGTAGCGATCTACGAGCCCTGGTGGTCTCTGATGGACGCGGGCTGGACCCGGTGGGTGTTCGACGAGTACGGCGTGGCCTACGAACAGCTCCGCGACGCTGACGCCAGGGCCGGCGATCTTCGTGAGCGCTTCGACGCGATCATTCTGGCTGACGCCGCACCGCGCCGCCTGATCGAGGGGAACAGGGAAGGATCGGTGCCGCCGGAATACGTTGGCGGCCTTGGGAAAGAGGGCGTGCAAGCCATCGGGGATTTCGTGAGCGCCGGCGGAACGTTGATCACTTTCAACCGCGCGTCGCTCTTGCCGATAGAAGAGTTCTCTCTGCCCGTCGACAACGTTCTCGGCGAGCTTGAGCGCGGCGAGTTCTACGTGCCGGGCTCGATTCTACGACTCGACTTGGAGCCGGGCCACTGGCTGGCGTCCGGCGTTCCCGCACGTACTATCGCTTGGTTCGAACACGGCCTTGCCTTCGAGGCAAGCGACTCGGCTGAAGCTGGAAGCGTGGAGATCGTTGGCCGATACGGAGACGAAGAGCTGCTGCTGAGCGGTTGGGTCACGGGTGAGGAACGGATTGCAGGGCACGGCGCCCTGGTGGTCGTGAGGCACGGGCAGGGGCGGGTCGTGCTTTTCGGGTTCAGGCCGCAGTATCGGGGACAGACGATCGCCACGTATCCGCTAGTCTTTAACGCTCTGAAACGCGCGGCGGAGACGACGTCAACAGACAGCACACTCGGTGGTGTAGGCGAGGAACGGTAACAGTGATGGCCACGGTAGCACCGTTCAGGCCGCCCCGCTTCCAGGCCGAGCGCGTCGGCGAGCTGGGAGCGGTGTTGGCGCCCCCCTACGATGTGATCACACCTGAGGGTGCTGCGATACTCTTAGGTAAGCATCCCCGCAACATAGTCCGCATCACCAATCCGACCGGTGAAGGGGATGACCGCTACGTCCGGGCGGCTCGGGAGCTCGAGTCATGGCTCGCCGACGGCAGCCTTGCCCGCGATGACCAGCCGGCGGTTTACGTCCATCGGCATACGTTCACGAGGGATGGGATCGAGTACGGGCGGACGGGTGTGTGGGTGCTTGTACGTCTGGCTGATTTCGACGAGGGCGCGGTCGTACCGCACGAGCGGACGATGAAGGGGCCGAAGGCGGATCGGCTAGCGCTGATGCGTGCGTGCCGGGCGCAGCTGTCGCCCATCTTCTTCATCTGTTCCGATCCAAAGGGCGAGATCGAGGATTACGTGCGGAAGCTGGTGAGAGGAAGACCGACGGAACGAATCGAGTTTCCAGCAGGCGAGGGACACGAGATCTGGCGTGTCGACGCACCTCGTTCGATCGGGCAGCTGGCCTCCCTAGTGCAGAAACAAACGCTATTGATCGCCGACGGCCACCACCGCTACGAGACGGCGCTGGCGTACAGGGATGAGCTGGTCGCGAATGGCGCGCCGCAAACAGGCTATGGGTCCCATGAATACGTGCTCGCGTATGTCGTGCCGGAAACCGATTCTGGGCTGTTGCTTCTGCCGACGCACCGGATCGTAAGTGGCGAGCCCGTGGAGTGGACCTCGGCCATACTCAAGATGAGCGATCGCTTTGAAGTAGTGAAGTTGAGCCAAGCGGATCTCGATTCGGTAACAGAGTGCTTGGAGAACGAGCGGGGGCTGCCCGCCTTCGTGCTAGTCGCGCGAGGCGAGGAAGGTGGCCGGCTGCTGCGGCTCAGGGACCGGACGACTTTCAGCACGATCTCGTCGGTGGCATTCCATGACGTCTTCCTGGCCGATGGCGTCGGTCTGACATCGGAGGAGCAGCTCGAGCGGGTATCGTACTGCAAGGATGCGTCGGAAGCTCTCAATGAAGTCCGCTCGGGGCGAGCGCATGCCGCGGTGCTACTTGCTGCCGCGGAGGTGCTCCAGGTGCGCAGAGCGGCGGCGGCGGGCGAGCGCCTGCCGGCGAAGACGACCTACTTCTGGCCGAAGGTGCCAACCGGAGTCGCGATTCACGCAATCGATCCGCAGGAGGATGTGGAGCTAGCGTTCGAGGTGTGATCGGGCCGGTACAAACGGAGAGCCGATGAGAAGGAGGCTGATACTTGCGCACTGTCCCGACGCGGATGATGCGTTCATGTTCTATGCTCTGGCGACGGGCAAGATCGAGACAGGCGATCTCGAATTTGAGCATCAGCTCCAGGATATCGAAGCCCTGAATCTGCGAACCTTGAACGGCGACGTGGATGTCTCGGCGGTTTCGATCCATGCCTACGCGAAAGTATCCGAATCTTACGTGCTCCTCCCTCATGGGTTCGCCGTGGGCGACCGTTACGGTCCGCGCATCGTCGCGCGTGAGCCATTAGAACCGCACGACATCAAGGGTCGCGTGGTTGCAGTGCCGGGTCAGCTCACTTCGGCGCACCTGGCGCTCAGGCTCTTCGAGCCGGATGTGGACGTGCGTTTCGTCCGGTTCGACGAGGTGATGGGCTACGTGAGTGACGGTTTCGCCGCGGCTGGTGTAATCATTCACGAGGGGCAGCTCACCTACCCGGAAGAAGGCCTCAATCTCGTTCTCGATCTCGGCGAATGGTGGCACGAGCAAACAGGTCTACCGCTGCCGCTGGGTGGCAAGGTAGCCCGACGCGCCCTCGGCGATGAGATCATCGCGCGGATCTGTCGCTACATGCGTGGGAGCATCCAGTACGCGCTCGATCACCGGGAAGAGACACTGGCCTACGCTTCGCGGTTTGCGGGGGGGATGAAGGATGAACTCGTCGACGAGTTCGTCGGGATGTACGTGAACCGACGCACTCTGGACTTGGGTGAGGACGGTCGCGAATCGGTGAGAGAGTTCCTTGAACGCGGCTACCGGGCGGGGCTGATCGACAGTCCGCCGAGGGTGGATTTCTTCGAGTACTGATGGGTGCCCCTGGCCAGCCGGGCTATGGGTTTGCCAATTCATCTCCAGCGGGTTCACCGCCGATGGCGAACCCGATCTCGCTTCGCACCCAAGTATCGGACTCCTGCTGGAGGTGAGCCTCCAGCGCCTCGGTCGCTTTTGGGTTCTCCAAACGTCCGAGCGCCCACGCCGCGTGCCCTCGTATCAATGGCGAATCATCGTCCAGTGCACCCAGCAGAACGGGTAAGGCCGCCGGGTCGCCCCAGTTACCGAGGGCCACGGCGACGTTGCGTAACAAACCCTCACGCTTGGCCCGGGCCAGGGGCGTGTCTGAGTAGAGATCCCGGAACTCACCGTCGGTGAGGCTCATGAACTCGATTAGTTCCAGTCCTGTGATATTGTCGCGCGGTTGAAAGCGCGATTCACGGGACCGAGGGACTTCCTTGTTCCACGGACAGACATCCTGGCAGATGTCGCAGCCGAATATCCGGTTGCCGATCAGCGGGCGTAGCTCTCGCGGGATGGGGCCTCGAAGCTCGATGGTCAAGTAGGAGATGCAGAGGCGCGAGTCGAGCTCGTGGGGAGCCCGAATTGCACCGGTAGGGCAAGCTTCGATGCAGCGCTCGCACGTGCCGCAGTGATCAGGGAGGAAGGGTTCGGAAAACGAGAGCTCGGCATCGGTGATGATCTCTCCTAGGAACAGGTACGATCCGGCATCGGGATGGATCAGCACGGTGTTCTTGCCGATCCACCCGAGGCCAGCCCGTTGGGCGTGATCGCGCTCGAGGACGGGCCCGTAGTCGACGTAGCAACGTGACTCGGCACCGCCTGACAGGTCGGTCAGCGAGTCAGCCAGACGTTCGAGCTTGTCCTCGAAAACCAGATGGTAGTCGACACCGCGGGCGTAGCGTGCGATCACGGGTCGAGACCCGTCGTCTGTGGGGCCGTGGTCACCGTTGTTGTAGTTAATGGCTGCAACGATGATCGACCGGGCACCGGGCAAGATTTCCGTTGGGTCCAGTCGCCTCGCTACGGCGTCGGCTCGGGCGAGGTAGGCCATTTCGCCGGCGTGGCCGTGCTCGAGCCACTCGAGATAGAATGCGGCGTGAGCGGGCCTCTCCGCCGGTGCGACACCGATGAGATCGAAGCCCAACTCCAGAGCCCGGCGCTGTATCGATGCCGAGGTGGAGGACGGCTCGTTGGTCCGGGGGCGAGCTGGAGCCATCTACTCAGGGAGTCAAGACGATCTTGCCGAACTGTTCGCCGGCCTCGAGTCGGCGGTGAGCGTCCCGGACCTTCTCGAGAGGCCAGACGATGTCGATTACCGGCTCCAGTTCCTTCTGGAAGACGAGCGACATGACCTCTTCGAACTCGGAGCGACTGGACATCGTCGTTCCAATGATCTGTAGTTGCTTCCAGAAGGCGAGCCGGATCTCCACGTTGCCCTTGGAGCCCGTCGTGGCGCCGTAGCTGACCAGTCGGCCGTTGCGTGCCATGGCTCGGAGTATGTCGGGCCAGACAGTTTCGCCCACGCTGTCGAAAGCCATGTCGAGGCCACGCCGGCCCGTGGCATGCCACACTTCCTTCGAGAAATCGCTCCGGTCACGGTCTATTACGACATCGGCGCCGAGTTCCTGGAGACGGCTGGCCTTTTCGGCACCCGCGGTAACGGCGAAGACATAGGCGCCGGCCAGTTTCGCGATCTGGATAGCGGCGGTGGAGACGCCGCCGGAACCGCCGGTAACCAGAACGGTCTCACCCGGGCGGAGCCGTCCACGGCTGATCATGCCGCGCCAGGCGGTTTGGTAGACGAGGGGCACGGCGGCGGCTTCCTCGAAAGAGAGATCACCCGGGATCGGCAACAAGTTACGGTCGGGAACCGCTACGTACTCGGCGAAGCCGCCATGCAGGTGCTCGCCGATGATCCT
>JBDHHL010000056.1:0-15407 GCA_039589375.1 Gemmatimonadota bacterium
CTTGAGCACAGACTCCTTCCACGAACCGGTGACGATCGATGAGGAGCTCCGCTCCAGCATACCGGAGCACGGCGGTCTCTACCTCGATGGGACCGTAGGCGGAGGAGGACACGCCGAGGCGATTCTGGAGGCAGGCGGAGACGAGGCACGCCTCTTGGCTTTGGACCGGGACGAGAAAGCGTTGGAGAATACGCGGTCGCGGCTCGGGGGCTATGGCGAGCGGCTCGTGCTTCGCCAGGGTGACTACGCGGATGCGGATTCGATATTCGGTCTGGGGGAGGGCGCATTGGCTGGAGTACTGTTGGACCTGGGGGTGTCCTCCCACCAGATCGATCTCAGCGAGCGCGGGTTCTCTTTCCGCTCGGGCGTGCCGCTAGACATGCGGATGTCCGGGCAGGGCGCCACGGCTGCAGAGCTGCTGGAGACGCTCTCCGCCGAGGAGCTCACGGAGGTCTTCCGCACCTATGGAGAAGAAAAACGAGCACGCCGCCTGGCGGCCGAGATCGTTGAACACCGGGAGTGCTCGAGATTCCGGATGAGCGACGATCTTGTGAAAGTGGTGGAGGCGGTGTGGAGAAGGCCGCCGGCGGCTTCCGATCTTGCCAGGATCTTCCAAGCGCTGCGGATCGCAGTAAACCGTGAACTCGACTCGCTGAAGCGGGCGCTTCCGTCGCTTCGCCGGCTTCTGATGCCCGGCGGGCGAATGGTTGTGATCTCGTATCACTCTCTCGAGGATCGGCTGGTCAAGCGCAGTTTCCGCGATTGGAGTAGGGACTGTGTGTGCCCTCCCGGACTGCCCGTTTGCCGATGTCGCGGCCGGCCCCTGGGACGTTCTCTGACACGGGGTCCCGTGCGGCCCTCTGCCGATGAAGTCGCGAGGAACCCGCGTGCTCGTAGCGCGTTGCTGAGGGCCTGGGAGCGTGGCGAATGAGGCTGAGGGGGATCGTCACGGCTTCTGCCGCCATCCTGCTATTGGCCGGGATGTTTGTGGCCGTCCACAGGGGGGCCCGCGGCCGAGGGATCGCGGAGAGAATCAGCGCCACTACCGATCAGCGTGAGGCGGCTGACGTGCGGCAAGCTTGGGCTGCATCTGCCCAGCGAGGACGAGCTCGTGATCCTGGACCTCCGCAGCCCGGCGGCAGCCGGAACAAGGGAGGCTCTGTGAGGTCCTCGGCCCGCCAGGCCCGACGACGCCAGCTGAGGCACAGCCTGCTTCTGGCTTCGCTGATCGTCGCTGCGGTCATCGTGCTAGGCAGGACCTTCCAGCTGCAGGTGTTGAACGGCGAAAGTTGGCGCGCCCGTGCAGTCGCCCAGCACGAGCAGCGCGTTTCGTTGCCGGCTCCTCGGGGCACGATCTTCGATCGCGAAGGTCGGGAACTCGTCGTCAGCCGGACCACCTACCGCTTTTCGGTAGCGCCGCTCGAGCTCTCCGATCGGCAAGAAGCTTCAGGGATACTGCGCGACCTCTTGGGTCTGCCCCGAGAGACGGCGCGCCGGATTGCGGAGGGGAACCGGCGGTGGATGCGCCTTCCGGGGACATACTCCGCGTTGCAGAAGGAGCAGCTCGAGGAACGAATCCACGCTGGGCTCTATCTCGAGCCGGTCGTCAAACGCTTCTATCCCCGCGGCCAGCTGGCGGACGAGATCGTCGGCCGTGTCGATGCCAACGGTCGGGGGCAGAGCGGCCTCGAACTCGCGCTCGACTCGGTTCTGGCAGGCCAGCCCGGATACGGTATCCAGCGTCGGGACGCTACGGGAGGATCGGCCGATTGGCTACTGACGCCGGTTGTCGAGCCGACGCCGGGTGGTGACCTCTATCTGACTATCGATGCCGAGTTGCAGGCACTCGCCGAGTCGGTCATGGAAGACGCCGCAGACGAGTCCGAGGCGACGGGTGGTGACTTGTTGATCCTCGACCCGAAGACCGGCGAGCTGCTGGCGGCAACCAGCTACCGGCGCGGCAGGACTAGCTCGATCGCCAACCTGACGGCGGCGACCGAGCCCTACGAGGCGGGTTCGACGCTCAAACCATTCACGGTCGCGGCGCTGCTGTCGGAGCAGTTGGCCGAGCTCTCGGACAGCGTCGATACCGGTAGGGGGGTGCTCCGAACAGCGGGTCGCACGATTCACGACGAGCACCCGCACGGCTGGCTGACGCTCGAGAGCACGCTGGCGGTGTCGAGCAACGTTGGCATGGCAAAGTTCTCGGAGCGTTTGCCCGAGGCCGTGCAGTTCAGCTTTCTGCGAGGGTTCGGGTTCGGAACGCCGACGGGGATCAGCTATCCGTCCGAAAGTGCCGGCTTGCTGCGTCGCCCCTCGGAGTGGTCGGCTCAGAGCCGTGCATCGCTTGCCATCGGTTACGAAGTGGCGGTGACGCCACTGCAGCTGGCGATGGCCTACGGCGCGCTCGCCAACGGGGGTGTGCTGATGCGCCCGCAGCTCGTGATGGAGGCGCGGAACAACGGCGGCGCGGTTCGTTGGACGGCGGGACCGGAACCCATTCGCCGCGTAGTGTCGGAGGATATTGCCACTCGACTTCGAGAGGTCCTGACAAATGCGGTCACTCAAGGCACGGGACAGAGTGCGGGTGTCCGCGGTCTAAGGGTCGCTGGCAAGACCGGCACCGCCTGGCGTTTTGATCGCCAGGCGGGATACACAAGCGGTTCGTACACGTCGTCGTTCGTCGGGCTGATCCCGTCGGACGATCCACAATTTGTGATTCTGGTAAAGCTCGATGAACCGAGCGGAGCGTACTACGGCGGTGCAACCGCCGCACCGGTCATGCGAACGGCCGTACGCGCCGCTCTTGCAGGAAGCTACTGGTCGGCGCCGCCGCTGATGGGGGAGCCGGATATTCCGGAAAAACAGGCGGGAGTACCAGCGGGTCTGGCGCCGGCCGGTGGTTCATACGTTTTCGCGCTCGACGCGCCGCTGCAGAGAGCCTACGACGAGAGTGACGGTGTAGGCTCGGCAAGCGCGGCAGTGGTGCCCGATGTGAGGGGTGTCTCCTTGCGCGCCGCGGCTCACAGGATGCACGCCGCGGGCTGGCGCGTCGTGGTGCAGGGAGGTGGACGTGTGGTGTCGATGCAGCCGTCGGTTGGCACGCGGTTACGGCGCGGTGAGCGAGTGCTTCTCGTTGGCAGCGGTCGCGGTCCACCCGGCGAGCGCCGGAAGAGGTCGGGCGCGGGGTGATTCCGATCGCCGGTGTTCTCGAACGTCTTCACTCATACGGACTTTTAACCCAACCTGTCCCCCGGACCGAACTCACGGTTTCGGGGGTCAGCGATGATTCGCGGCAGGTTGGGGCTGGCGATCTCTATTGCGCGATTCGTGGCTATGTCCATGACGGACATCAATTCCTAAGGGAGGCCGAAAAGGCAGGAGCGGTCGCTGCGCTGGTCGAGGATCCCGAGACCAGCGTCGATCTGCCTCAGTTTAAAGTCGCCGACTCCCGCCGCGCCGCAGCAATAGCGGCGCAAGTCGTTTTTGGCGACCCGGCTGCAGGCCTCAGCTTGGTCGGTGTGACCGGCACCAACGGTAAGACGACTACCGTTCACATTGCCCGGCACATCCTATCACAGCTGTGTTCCTGCGGGTCGCTGGGGACGTTGGGAATGGTGACGGCGTCGGGTGTGCGAGTCTCGTCGAGCCTTACGACTCTGGGGCCCGTTGATTTTGCACGCCGCTTGGCGGAACTGAAGGACGACGGCGCCGAGTGCGTCATAGCGGAAGTCTCGTCTCATGCTTTGTCGCAGGCTCGCGTGGATGGCGTGACGTTCGACTTAGCGGTCTTCACCAACCTGAGTCGCGATCACCTCGATTACCACGCGAGTTATGAGGAGTACCTGGCTGCGAAGTTGCGGCTTGCCCAACTCGTAGGCGTCGATGGAACGATAGTCGTGAACGCCGACGAGCCGGCGTGGACGGAGTTGGCGGAAGGGAGGCGCACGATTCGCTTCGCGCTCGAGGCGACGGCCGACTACATGGCCACCGATATCGAGCTGAATTCGACCGGCTCGAGTTGGACGTTGGCAACGCCCCAGGGCTCGAGCTACGTCGAACTGCCTTTGCTCGGCGAGTTCAACGTGGCAAATGCCCTGGCTGCGGCAACCGTGGCCGCCGTCCTCGGGACAGACCTTCGAACGATAGCGAGCGCGCTGGCGTCGACTCCCGCCGTTCCCGGAAGGCTCGAGGTCATTGCGAACGAACCGTTGGTGCTGCGCGACTACGCCCATACTCCCGACGCGCTCCGCCGTGCCCTGGCCGCTTTGCGGCCACTCATCGCTGGTCGACTGATCGCTGTGTTCGGTTGCGGCGGTGACCGCGATCCTGGCAAACGGCCGATGATGGGCCGTGCGGCTGCCGAGGGAGCAGACTACGTCATCGTCACGTCGGACAATCCGAGAACGGAGCCGGCAGACGCTATCGTCGCGGATATCCTGCCGGGCGTCGTGGGGACGCCGCACGAGAAGATCGTGAACCGGCGCGAGGCCATTGCTCGAGCGATCGGGATGGCCGAACCGGGAGACCTGGTCCTGTTGGCTGGAAAGGGACACGAGGACTACCAAGTCGTCGGGACTGAGAGAAGGCCCTTCGACGAAGCCGACGTGGTACAGGAAATCGTCTCGCGATCTGGAGAGCCGTCGCCATGACTCGCTTCGCCTGGACGAGCGATCGGGTCCGAGCGGCCCTGTCCCTGCCGGACGGCTCGCAGCCGGCTCGCCGCTACTCGGGCGTCTCTACCGACTCGCGAACGCTGAAGCCGGGGGAGCTATTCATCGCCCTGCGCGGTGAGCGTTTCGATGCGACCGAGTTCGTGCGCGCAGCGGCCGCCGCGGGAGCTGAGGGCGCGGTTGTCGAGCGGCGCCCGGAGGAAGTCCCCGATGACCTCGAACTGTTCATCGTCGAGGACGCGCTCCGTGCTCTCGGCCAGCTCGCGGCAGTGAGGCGGTTGGAGCTGGACCCCACTGTGGTCGCTATCACGGGGACGAGCGGAAAGACGACGACCCGCGAGCTGACGGTGGCGGCCTTGGGAAAGAGTGCCTATGCCAGCCCCGGCAACTTCAACAACCTCGTGGGGCTACCGCTCTCGATTCTGGCCGCACCGGAGGACTCCGGCATCTGGGTGTTGGAGATCGCGTCCAATAGTCCCGGCGAAATCGAGCGGCTCGGGCGCATTGCTGAGCCCGACCATGCCGTGATCACGTCGGTCAGCGAAGGTCACCTCGAGGGACTCGGCGACATACAGGGCGTGCTGAACGAGAAGTTGGGGCTGCTGACATCGCTGCGGGCTGGAGGATGCGCGCTGGTTGCCGATGAGCCGAGCGAGTTGGTTCGACAGGCGCGGGTGCGGTGTAAAGATGTTCGGACCGTCGGTCTAGACGATACGGCGGATGAGCACCCGGATAGTTGGACCGTGTCGGATCATGGTGTCGAGTGGAATTGGCGGGGAGTCGATTTTCAACTGTCCGGTTTTGGCGTACACCTGCTCAAGGATGCTCTGTTCGCGGTATCCGTCGCACATCTGTTGGGCGTCGAACCGCGGGAGATGGCCGAACGGATCCGCGCTGTGCGACTGCCGCCGATGCGGGGCGAAGTACGCCGAGTCGGCCGACTGCTCCTTCTGGTCGATTGCTACAACGCGAATCCTTCTTCCTTCCGGGCTGCGCTCGAATCGCTGGAAGGACTGGCAGGTGAACGAAGGCGAGCGGTGCTGGCCGGCACAATGTTGGAGTTGGGAGGGCGCTCGGCCGCGCTGCACGAAGAGATCGCGCGTGCGATGGTGTCCGCCGGCATAGAGCTGATCGCGGCAACTGGCGAATTCGCCGCGGCCTTCGAGCGCTCCGGCGCACGCCCGGGCGAGGGCCTGATCCTCGAAGAGGAGTTGGAGGATGCCTACCGCGAGCTCGCTGAGCGTTTGCGTGGCGACGAAGCGGTGCTACTCAAGGCCTCTCGCGGGATGAAGTTCGAGCGAGCGATTTCGCTCTTCGAGCGCGATTTCGGAGTCGCTACGGCGAGCGGAGCGAACAACCGCAAGGGAACAGGGGGCTGAATTGCTCTACAAATTCCTGTTTCCGCTGGCTGACACGCATATCGTATTCAACCTGTTCCAGTACATCACGTTTAGAGCTGGTATGGCGATGGTCACGGCGTTGCTTATCGCCTTCGTCTCGGGGCCGCCAATTCTCTCGTGGCTGCGGGGGAGGGGGATTGGCCAGGTCATCCGGCTCGATGGCCCGCACGCGCATCTCGCGAAAGCGGGCACACCTACTATGGGAGGGCTGATAATACTGGCTTCGGTGCTCATACCTACTCTGCTGTGGGCGCGTCTAGACGATGCCTATGTCCTCATCGCTCTAGGTATGACCGCGTGCATGGGTGTGCTGGGATTTGTGGACGACTACTTGAAGGTCGTCCAACGGGAGGCGCGGGGTCTCGTGGCACGCTACAAATTCGTGGGTCAACTAGCCTTGGGCATACTGCTCGGTTTTCTGCTATGGAAGTATCCTCTAAGCGAATATCCCGCGAACCACACAAGCTTACCGTTCTTCAAGGACCTTAGGCTCGTGGTATGGGCACCGTTCTTTATTCCGTTCGTCGCTCTCGTCGTGAGTGGATCCGCCAACGCGGTGAATCTCACCGACGGGCTCGATGGACTGGCCGCCGGACTCAGCGCGATAGCGGGCGCAACGTTCGGCCTGTTTGCATATCTGATCGGTCGGGTCGATTCGTCCAACTACCTGGGGTTGTTCTACCTGCCGGGTGTCGGAGAACTGGCCGTGTTCTGCGCTGCGCTCGCTGGCGCCGCGATCGGGTTCCTCTGGTTCAACAGCCACCCGGCCGACGTGTTCATGGGTGACACGGGCTCACTTGCGTTGGGAGGTGCGCTCGGTGTCGTCGCCGTGCTGATCAAGGGCGAGTTCCTGCTCGTGATTGTGGGCGCCGTGTTCGTCGCGGAGGCGCTCTCGGTCATTCTGCAGACGTCCTGGTTCAAGTACACACGCAAGCGCACCGGGCAGGGTCGCCGGATCTTCAGAATGGCTCCGCTCCACCATCACTTCGAGCAGCTCGGTTGGTCGGAGGCGAAGGTGGTCGTTCGGTTCTGGATCGTCGGCATACTCTGCTCGCTGATCGCGCTTAGCACGCTGAAGATACGGTGAACGAGTTCGGGTCTTGGTCTGGTTTGCGCGTCGGAGTGCTCGGGCTGGGTCGCAGCGGCTGTGCGGCGACGCAGCTACTGGTCCGGGCGGGGGCGTCCGTCTATGCCAGCGACGCGGCAGACAGCGGGGCGTTGCAGAAACAGACCGAGGCTCTCCATGGCCTGGATGTCGATTTCGAACTGGGACGGCACGACGCGAAGAAGCTCGAGGACTGCGATCTACTCGTCGTGAGTCCGGGGATTCCACCGAGCGCGGATGTCTTCCGGTCTCCCGGCGTCCTCGCGCGACCGATCCTGTCCGAGCTGGAGCTGGCGTTCCGCTTTCTCGACGCGCCGGTGATTGCCGTCACAGGCACCAACGGGAAGACCACGACGACGGCGTGGATCGGCGCGATGCTTGAGCGGGCGGGTATGAGAGTCGGCGTCGGCGGCAACATCGGGCGGGCATTGTCGGAGATCGCTGCCGACCGGGACGCGAGCTACGAGTGGGTTGTCGCCGAGGTGAGCTCGTTTCAGCTGGCATACGTCGACCGCTTCCGGCCGGCGATCGGAGTGTTCCTGAACCTGTGTCCGGACCATCTCGACTGGCACGGGAGCGTCGAGAGCTACTACGCGGATAAGGCGCGGCTGTTCGACAACGCCACGCCGGACAGTCGCTGGGTCCTGAACGGTGAAGACGAGGAAGTCCTGCGCGTGGCCGACGGGAAGCCCGGCGATGTGAGCTGCTTCTGGGTCAGCTCGCACGCACCCGAAGCTGAGAATGGAGCTTACCTCGCGCCCGACGGGATGCTGATGGAGCGCAAGGACGGTGCCGACAGGGAGCTCGTATCGAAGGACGAACTGAAGTTGATGGGTCTACATAACGTCGCCAACGCGCTGGCCAGCAGCCTCGCCGCCGATCTTGCTGAAGCGTCGCTCGACGCCGTGCGAGGCGGACTGAGGGAATTCGAGCCGCTGCCGCATCGTCTGCAGCCCGTCGGCGAGATAGGCGGCGTGGTTTGGATCAACGACTCGAAAGCGACAAACGTGGCCTCCGCGCGTGTGGCGCTCGAATCGATGGATCGCCGTGTCGTGCTCCTTCTTGGCGGACGCGGCAAAGGCGAGTCGTTCAAGCCGTTGCTACCCGCCATCAAGCGTCGGGCCAAAGCGGTTGTAGCCTACGGCGAGACGGCGAACCAAGCGGAGGAAGAGTTGGGCCAACATGTCCGGCTGGAAAGAGAGGATGGGCCCTTCGAGAACGTCGTCAATCGTGCCGCCGGCCTCGCCGCGCCGGGCGACGCGGTCTTGCTCGCGCCGGCCTGCGCCAGCTTCGACATGTTCGACAATTACGAGAAGCGCGGTGAGCGCTTCATGGAACTGGTGAGTCGAGGGGCTTCGTGAAAGACCTGGCTGCGACCGTCACCGTTGATTCCTACGTCCCGGCCGCGGGAAGCGCGCGGCGTGACGCGGGGATGTTGCTGGCCGTCACGGTATTCCTGTTGCTGGTCGGCCTGCTCACGGTGTACAGCGCGACCACTTTCTTGGCCCAGAAACAAGGTCTTCCGGATCACTACTACCTGCGCCAACAGGCCAGCAAGGCGCTTGTCGGACTTCTGGTTCTCTATGTGCTGGCGCGGGTGGATTACAGGAAATACGCTCGCTTTTCGTACCCCCTGCTGGGGGCGACGCTGGTGACTCTGCTGCTGTTGGTGCTCCCGGGGACAGAATCCATCGCGCCGGTGCGAAACGGAGCCCGCCGCTGGATCGAGTTTTCCGGTTTCCGCTTTCAGCCGTCGGAAGTGGCGAAGCTGGCAATGGTGATATGGGTAGCGGCCCTTGCGTCCAAGAAAGGCCAGCACGTCAGGAACTTGCGTTGGGGTCTCGGCCCGTTCACGGTCGTTTACCTGTGTGTAGCGCTTCTGATAATACTGCAACCCGACCTGTCCTCGGCGGCAATGATCGGGCTGCTCTGCGGAATCGTGCTGTTTACGGCTGGTGCGCGGATCGGCCACTTCGTCCTGCTGGCCATGCTGGCCGTTCCGTTCCTCTGGGATCATATACTCGCCGCCAGCTATCGCGTCGCTCGGCTGATGACGTTCCTCAACGCCGGCTCGGACTCTGAGGGGGCTGGTTACCAACTCACACAAGCGCTTATCGCCGTGGGTTCGGGCGGCCTGCTTGGCGTCGGCTACGGGGAGAGCGCACAGAAGTACTACTTCCTGCCTGAAGCTCACAACGACTTCGCCTTTGCGATCATCGCTGAGGAGTGGGGGTGGGTTGGGTCTGCCGTGATAGTGGTTGGGGTCGCTGTCTTCGGGTTTCTTGGGCTGCGGATCGCGCGTCGCGCGCCGGACCCGTTCGGGTTCCTGCTGGCGGTTGGGCTTACCGCGCTGATCGTGGCCGGCGCGCTGATCCATATGTGCGTGTGTTTGGGGATACTGCCGACGATGGGGGACACGCTTCCGCTCATCAGCTACGGCGGCTCGAGCCTGGTAGTCTCGCTGGCGGCAGTGGGGATTCTCTTGAATATCGGAAGTTGGCGAGCGTAACGACGTGGGCCACCGTGCAATCATTGCTGGCGGTGGAACAGGCGGCCACCTCTACCCGGCGCTGAATCTGGCCGAGGCATTGGAGCGGTTGTTGGGAGATGGGATCGAGGTCTTGCTGGTCGGAGCTGAACGGGGAGTCGAGGCAAGGGTGCTTCCAGAGATTGGAGCGCCGCACCGCCTGCTTCCGTTGGAGCCCATCTACCGTAGTCGGCCGTGGCGGAACTGGCGTCTCTTGGCTTCTGCGATCCGAAGCGGCCGGGAGCTACGGCGCCTGTTCAAGTCGTTTGCTCCTGACTTGGTGGTTGGCACGGGTGGCTACGCGGCGGGCCCGGCGGTGGCGTGGGGACTCGCTCTCGGATTGCGGACGGCGCTTCAGGAGCAGAACAGCTACCCGGGACTCACGACTCGCTGGTTGGCTCCCTATGTCGATCAACTCCACTTGGGCTACGAGGAAGCGATGAGTCATCTGTGGCCGAGCGAGGATGCCGAAGTGCACACCCACGGCAACCCGATTCGCTGGCCGGAGGAAAGGCCGCACCCCGATGCCGTACGCGACGCGTTCGGCCTCGGACCCGGGCGAGTCGTCCTTGTCGTCGGAGGTAGCCAGGGCGCTGCGCCGCTGAACGAGGCGCTTATTGCGGCTGTCGAAGCAGTGCACGAGGGAGAACTGCCGCCCCTACCACCGGACGCCCAGCTCTACTGGTGCACGGGCCCGGCGCACCACGCAGACGTGACGGGGCGTATCGCGAAGTTGGGCGACCGGATAGCCGTTCGTACCACTCCCTATATCGCCCGGATGGATATGGCGCTGTCGATAACGACAATGGCGGTTTCCCGGGCGGGCGCCTTGGCGCTATCCGAGTTGTGTGCCTGGGGCGTTCCAGCCCTGCTTGTGCCACTGCCGCACGCGGCGGCCGATCATCAGCGGCGGAACGCGAGAGCTCTCGAGGCGGATGGCGCGGCGACAGTGCTGGAAGAGTACCTGGTAAGGGAAGATCCCGGGCGGCTTTGGCGGGACATCGTTCGACTTCTTAACGAGCCATGGGAACTGGAGAGCATGGCTGAGGCGTCACGTGCCCGCGGCAATCCGCAGGCAGCCGACGATATTGCCGCTGACCTCTGGCGGCTGATGGAGGATCGGTGAGCGAAGTCGCTGGACTGGCCAAGCTGGTAGAGCGAGGATCGGTGGTCCACCTCATGGGGATCGGTGGAGCCGGTATGGCTGGGCTCGCGCTGCTCATGCGCGCTCGCGGTGGTGCCGTGAGCGGGTGCGACAACGAGATCAGTCAGACCACCCGGAGCTTGGAAGAGCACGGTATAGCGGTCTACGAAGGTCATAGCCCGGAGCACGTCGAGGGTGCTGCGGCCGTCGTGCATACGTCGGCGGTGCCCGCCGCGCATCCCGAGTTGGAAACGGCGCGGATCCGCGGGCTGCCGGTCATGAAGCGAAGCCAGGCACTCGGTGATCTGGTGAACCAGGGCTCGCTCGTCGCAATCTCCGGGACCCACGGGAAGACCACCACGAGCGCCTTGACGGCATTGGCCCTCGAAGCGTCCGGTCTCGACCCCACGGCACTGGTGGGCGGCCGGGTGCTCGCTTGGGGTGGGAATGCTCGCATAGGAGGCAGCGCGAACTACGTCGTTGAGGCGGACGAGTACGACCGCTCGTTCCTGACCCTGTGGCCGGACCACGCCGTGGTCACGTCGGTGGAACAGGAACACCTCGACACATACGGCACCTTCGCCGAGATGGAGGCCGCTTTCGATGAATTCGTCGGTCGGGTTCCCACGGGCGGTCGCGTGATCGCCTGCGTCGATGACGCCGGTGCTCGGCGTCGCCTGCAAGGCGTCGGCGATAGGGGGCTGGGCTATGGGACGAGCGACGATGCCGAGCTTCAGGCCGACTCGATCGTCCAGGAGGCGGACCGGACCAGATTCTCCGTCCGCTGGCGCGGCGAGCCACAGGGCGAATTTGATCTGGCGTTGAGAGGGCAGCACAACGTTCGCAACGCGCTCGCAGTGATCGGCGTGATGCTGTCGCTCGGCTTGGAGCCGCAGGCAGCGACTGGGGCATTGGCCGGCTTCGCGGGAGTCGAGAGGCGGTTCCAACCGATCGGATCGGCGGGTGGCATCGCGGTGATCGACGACTACGCCCACCATCCGACGGAGGTGTCGGCGACGCTGGAGACGGCCCGGCAGGCCTTTGGCACGCGACGGTTGGTGGTGGCCTTTCAGCCGCACTTGTACAGCCGGACCCAAGCCTTCGCGCGACAGTTCGGCCAGTCGCTGAACCGAGCCGACCTGGTCTTCGTGACGGATATCTACCCGGCCCGCGAGAAGCCTATCCCAGGTGTCACGGCGCAACTGGTGGTGGATGCTGCACGTGATGTGATCGGGGATGAACGAGTCCGTTTCGTGCCGGACCTCGCCGCGCTCACCGAAGCGGTGAAACGCGAACTCGAGGCCGGCGACGTGTTCATAACGCTAGGCGCCGGCGACGTTGGCAGCGTCGCTCACGCCATTTCCGAGGAGCTCGAGGCGAGTGATGTGGATGAGTGACGTCTCTCTCGCCGAGTTCACGCGGTGGAAGATCGGCGGCACCGCCTCGGCCTTCGGCCGCGCGTCATCCGAGGACGAGCTGCGAGCACTGCTCGCCGAGCTCGGAGGCCAAAGGGCCCTTGTGCTGGGGAAAGGTGCGAACCTGCTCATCTCGGACGATGGCCCGGGCCAACCCGTACTCGTATTGGAGGGCGAGTTCAGGGAATTCGAGATGCTCCCGAAGACTATCCGGTTCGGTGCCGCTACGCTTATCGCCACGGTCGTTCAGGCCGCTCGGCGGGGAGGCCGAGAGGGCCTCTGGATCCTCGAAGCGGTGCCCGGCAGCATGGGCGGTGCGTTGCGCATGAACGCCGGAACTGCCGTGGAGGGAATCTGGCAGCGCGTCATTTGGGCCGAGGCCATGTGGCCAGATGGCCACAAGCAGAAGCTGACGAGCGAGGATGTCCGACCAGGGTACCGCGGCATCGATCTCGATCCCCAGGCGATCTTCCTGGCGGCCGAGGTAGAGGCGCCACCGGGAGACGCGAGGCGCATCGAACGCGAACACCGGGAGCGCCAAGATGCCAAGCTCGAAGCGCAGGTCTATGACCAGCCGACCTGCGGGTCCACCTGGAAGAACCCCGCACCGCCCGCTCCGTCGGCTTGGAAGCTGATCGACCGCGTCGGGATGCGCGGCGCGCGACGGGGAGACGCACAGATATCGGAGAAGCATACGAACTTCATCGTTAACCTTGGGCAAGCACGTGCGCAGGACGTAGTCGAGCTCATGCTCGAGACACGCCGCCGCGTCCTCGAAGAGACCGGTATCGCCCTGGAACCGGAGATCCAGTTCTGGGGCTTCGAAGAAGAGGTGCTTCGCGAACTGGGGGCCGCGACATGAAAGGCCGAAGCGCGCTGCCACGGGTCGCCTTCCTTCTGGGCCTCGCGGTGGTCGCGGGAATTCTGGCTTGCGCTGTCTGGGGTCAAGATCTCTTGGCCAAGCTCGACTACTTCAACGTCCGCCGCGTCGAGGTCGTAGGCACACGCTGGGTGGCGCCGGACTCGCTGTTGGGCCTGGCCGGCATCAGGAGCGATCGCTCCGTATGGGAGGACTTCTCCGCGGCGGAGGCACGGCTAGCCGGGCATCCGATGATCGAAGAGGCGCAGATTCGACGTTCCGGGTTGCACACGCTGCGAGTCGTGGTTCGCGAGGTCGAGCCGGTGGCGCTGGTCGGCGTCCCGGAGCTTCGTGCGGTGCGCGACGACGGTTCGCTCTTGCCTCTCGATCCGAGGCGCGGCTCCGTCGACCTTCCCTTGCTCATCAGCGAAGCCGACTTGACCGAGGACTCGACGAGGTTGGCTGAAGGACCGGCTCTTGCCGCGGTCAAGATCTTTGCGGGCCTCCACTCGTTGGACCCGGGTCTGACCGCGATTGTGTCGGACTTCGAGATTGAGGGAAGTACGGACCTCGCGATAAACCTGATGATGTCGCAACCCGCGCGCCGCATCGCGCTGCCGGCCGAGATCGATGAACGGCTCGTACGACGAGTCCGCGCCACGTTGGCGGACCTCAGAAGCCGCGGTATCGAGGCAGCCCTGATCGATGCGCGTTTCGCGGATCAAATCGTGGTTTGGAGAGAACAGGTATGATCTCGACATCCTATCTCATCGGCGCGCTCGACATCGGATCGACCAAGACATGTGCGGTCCTCGGCGAGCTGGCTTTGGACGCGGATCACGCGCCTCAGGTGAAAGTGCTCGGCGTCGGGCAGGTGAAGCCCAACGGGATTCGGCGTGACGCGGTGAGCAACCTCGAGCAAACCACGGAAGAGATACGCCAGGCCCTGAAGCAGGCTGAGCTGATGGCAGGTGTCCAGCCGCGTGGCCTCTACGTCGGCATCTCCGCCGAGTATGTCCAGACCAGCACCTCCAACGGGATCGTCGCCATCGGCGAAGATGAGATCGGCGACGAGGATGTAGAGCGCGTACACGAGGTGGCCCGTGCGGTGGTGGTCCCGCCCGACCGCGAGCTGCTTCACGTGATTCCCCAGGACTATTCGGTCGACCACCGTGGCGGCATCCAGCGGCCGGTGGGCATGCTGGGTACGCGACTCGAGGCCGACGTCTTCATAGTCTTGGCGGCCGGGGCGGCGGCGCGGAATCTCCGCAAGGCGGTATCGCGCGCCGGTTACGAGGTCGCTCAGCTGGTGCTGAACCCGCTGGCCGCGGGCCTGGGCGTGCTTACGCCGGAAGAACGCGAAGTCGGTAGCGCCGTCGTGGCGATCGGCGGGCGGAACACCGAGATCGCGATCTTCCATGAGGGGCGTATCCGCCACGTTAGCGTGATCCCCTGCGGCGGAGTCAGCTTCACAAACGACATGGTCAAAGGCCTGGGGATACCGTACGCCGAAGCCGAGCGAGTCAAAGAGAACCATGGCGTGGCATCGACGCGACTCGTCGATCCGCAACAGACCATCGAGGTTCCCGGTCCCGCGCCCGGCTCGCAGAAGCATATGCCGAAGGAGTTGCTGGCTCACATCATCGAGCAGCGCATGGACGAGGTACTCGGCATGGTCTATCAAGAAATCGAGCGTGCGGGCTACGGGAACCGACTCGGCGGCGGCATCGTGCTCACGGGCGGAGGCGCCAGTATCGACGGCACTCTCGACGTGGCGCAGTCCATCTTCACGATGCCCGTCCGTTCCGGCGCGCCGGGTGAAGGACTGAACGGCCTGGCGGACTCGATCCGGCGCCCGAAGTTCGCGACGGCGGCGGGCCTGATGCTGTTCGGCGTAGAGCGGATCCGTGAGGACCTCGGCAATGGACGGAGGCCAACGCTGAGGGCGTTGGCGAAAGTGGGTGGGTGGTTGAAAGAGTTCTTTTAGGGCGGGTTGTGAATTTCCAATGACGAATTTCGAATGCTGAATGTAGAAGTGTGGATGAAGTGATTTGCTTTCGTTGTTTGTAACGCGTGAACGGGAGGGGATGAAGATGATTCGTTTTGAGCTAGCAGACCCGCGTCGTGTGGGCGCCATGATGCGTGTCATCGGAATTGGCGGCGGCGGCAACAACGCCGTGAATCGGATGATCGAGGAGGATCTTCCCGGCGTCGAGTTCGCCGCCGTGAACACCGACAGCCAGGTTCTGGACAACTGTCGAGCCAGGTTGAAGATCCAAATAGG
>JBDHHL010000057.1:0-14208 GCA_039589375.1 Gemmatimonadota bacterium
GCCAGCCTCCAGCTCCGATAGCCGCGCATGCGCCAGCTCATCCACATCCAGATGCGCCTCCAGCCGCCGCAGATGGTCGTCCGTCGGCTCGTGTGGTACGAACACGGCGCGGAAATCCGGATGCTGGCTTCGCATGCGGGCCACCGCCGGTACCAGGCGTTGCTCGCCTTCGGGCCAGGTCGAGCCTGCTACCAGAGTGAGGCCCTCGTGACCGGCCAGCAGCGAGACCGGCGGATCGCTCGGATCGACTGCCTGCGCCCGCGCCCATACCTGATCGAAGCGTGCGTCACCCGTGATCTCGATGCGCTCGGCGTGAACGCCCAGCAGCGCCAGTCGGGCCGCGTCCTCCACCGAGATCGCACCGACGGCATTCAGGCGCGCGTACGCAGGCGACAGGATTCGCCGCGCAGGCCAGCGCAATCGGCTCGAGTTTGGTGCCAGCGTCGCGCTCACCAGCGCCATCGGCACGTCACGCCAGTGCGCGACCCGCGTCACGTTGGGCCAGACGTCGAGCTTCCCGAAGACGATGGCGTCCGGCCTGACCACTTCCATCACCCGCATGAGGTCGGACACCACATCGAATGGCATGTAATCGGCGTAGTCGGCCGGCATCCGCTTTGCCAGCCCTTCAGCGGAAGGGGAGAAGAAGGTGTAGAAGATCTGGAACTCGGGCCTCAGCTCCTTCAGAGCCTCTACCACCGGCCGCGTCTGAAGACCCTCGCCGACCGACGGCGCATGGAACCAGACGAGCGGGGCGTCGGTCCGGTTCGCGACCGCCCACCGCTCGATTCGGTCCAGAAGTCCGCGCCGACCCTCGACGCCCCGCTTCGCTTTCGCGGGCAGAAACGGCGCGTGGGGCAGCACCCGGCCGCCGGCGCTGGCGCCCCAGTCGTAAAGCACTTCGCTGAACTTCATACCGGCAAACTGCTGGAACCGCGGCGCTACGGCAACGGCCAATAGCTACCGACCCGCCGCTTGCTAACCAGGCTCGGGTTCACCGATCTTAGCTTGGGCGATGGTGGCTGACATGCGCCGTCTTCCGCATCCGTCGCTTCGGCAGGACAGCGTCTACCCAGCGTCAGTGAACCTGTGCGATACATCGGCAACAAGAGCAAGCTGATACCTTTCATCCGGGCGGCACTGGATGATCTGAAAATCGGGGGCGGCACCGCCTGCGACCCCTTCTCGGGCACCGCCGCTGTGGCGCGCTTCCTCAAGAACCACGGCTACGCAGTCACCACCAGCGATATCATGTCGTTCAGTTTCGCGCTACAGTGGGCCCACGTAGTCGTCGACGAAGCGCCAAGCTTCCATGACCTCGGCGACACCGTGGACATCGAAGGCGATCCAACGAGTGCGACGCTCGAGTACCTGAATGGGCTGCAGCCCCGACACGATTTCATTTATGACCACTTCTGTCCGGAAGGCCACGCCGGCTCCGAGCACGAGCGCCGCTACTTCACCGCGGAGAATGCCACACATATCGACGCCGCGCGCCGCCAGATCCACGACTGGCGCGAGGCGGGCCGTCTCGATGACGACGAGTACTACATCCTCCTGACCGCCCTCATTGAAGCCGCCGACCGAGTAGCCAACACGACCGGTGTCTACGCCGCCTACGTCAAGAGCTGGCAGCCCAACGCGACCAAGCCGCTCCGCCTACGGCCGCCCCGCCTCGTGACCGGCACCGGGCTAGAATGCAGAGCCTACCAGCGCGACGCCATCGACGTCGTGCGCCAACTCGGACCCTTCGATCTTCTCTACCTCGACCCACCTTACAACACGCGGCAATATGTCGGCTACTACCACATCCCGGAAATCATCGCGGAGGGCTGGTTCGAGGAGCCGCCGAGACTGCGGGGGAAGACGGGATTGCCCGAGGACGAAGAAAAGCGCTCCGATTGGTCCCGACGCCGGCGCTGCGAGACCGCTTTCGAGCAACTCGTCGGCGCCGCCGAATGCCGCCATATCCTGATGAGCTACAACTCCGAGGGCATCATCTCGGAGGACTGCATCGAACACGTTCTGCGCGAGCGCGGTAACCCCGATACCTACCGGCGACTCGAGCACGACTACAAGCGCTACCGCGCGGATCGCGACAGCGAAACGAGACGCTACAAGGGCGACCGCGTCACCGAACACCTCTACTACGTAAGGGTCACCTGACTGCCCGTCCGCGTTCGATACCGCCCGTCCCGACAGCGTCGATCACCCGAGACATGGAATCTACACCCCAAGAGGAGCTATTATTATCGGGGGCCTGGGTTTTGGCCCCGCCTGCCCATCCCTCCTCTGGAACGAAGTGGGGGCGGTGGTGGTGGATTCCCGTGTGGAGGCCAAGGATGATATCTCTCAAGTTCAATAAGAAGAGCAGCGAGGGTGCGGATAAGTCTGCGCGCAAGGAACGACGATCCGGTCGCGAACGCCGCAGCGGCGGTGACAGGCGGGCTGTCCCACGCGGCGAGCGCCGCGCGGCTGGGCGTCGGACACGTGACCTGTACAAGGACGACCTCGACCGGCACCTCTGGTCGTGGAGCAGCCCCACTGCCCAACAGCGGCGAAAGAAGAAGAAGAAGAAGAAGAAGCCGCGATCGCGGCGCCGAACGATGGCCGGCCTGCTCGCCTCCGCAGCCGGCGCAGCAGGAGCCGCGGGTCTGTCCTTCTTCCTCTACCGCAAGTTGCGTGAGGAGCAACCGCCGAGCGACCCACCAGGCGCCGCGGCCGACCTGGACGAAGGCGATTTTGAGGACTAGTGCAGGGGAGTCGAGCATGGCCACACCGAAGCTCGTCGAGATATTCGAGTACAACGCCTTTACGGACCAGCCGTTCGCCGGCAACCCCGCCGGCGTGGTCACAGATGCGACCGGCCTCGAAAAAGAGGTCATGCAGCGAATCGCCCGACAGATGAACCTCGCCGAGACAGCATTCCTGGTGCCACCCACGAATCCTGACGCCGATATTCGGCTGCGCTGGTTCACGCCCGCCATCGAGGTCGACCTCTGCGGACACGCCACCATCGCCGCCTTCGCCGCTGCCGCCGAGCGCGGACTCTATCCAGTCGCCGACGGCGAGGAACGACTCCTCAAGGTCGAGACTCGCTCGGGCCTGTTGAGGATCCGTATCACAAGAAACGACGGCGCCCTCCGCGTCGGGATGCAGATTCCGGTGCCCGACTTCAGGCCGCTCGAGCTCGACCGCGAGGCCTTTACGCGCATCTGGGGGGCGGATGTCCAGGATATCGCCGGTGAGTGGCGCAGGCACGTCGACCTCAACTATTGGTACATCCCGGTCCGCGACCGTGGTGCGATAGCCGCTCTAACCTTGAAGACCGAGGAACTCGCGCGAATCGACGATTCGGCTGCTTTCGCATTCCACACCGGCGATACGGTCGACGCCGATTCGCATTGGCACCTGCGCTTCTTCGCTCCTTTCCACGGCGTGGACGAAGACACGGTAACTGGCAGCGCCCAGGGACCGATGGGCGTGGTCCATCTGCTGGACGGTCACGGCGAACCCAGCGACGGTTGGACGGAATTCAAAGGCGAGCAAGGCGATCTTCTCGATAGCCCGGGCCGGGTCCGCGTTAGAGTACTTCACGAAGCCGGCACGGTGGCCGACGTGGAGATCGCCGGCAGCGCTGTGCCGATGCTGGAAGGAAAGATTAGGATAGCGCCTTGAGCAAGGCGCTCTCGAATATCGAATACCCAACACCGAGCAACGAATAACGAAGGGGGCTACGTCAGCCCCCATTTCATTATTCGATATTGGATGTTCGATATTCGATATTCAGAACCCGCCCTATTTAGAACCCCAGCCCTTCTTCTTCGTCTTCTTCGGTCGAAAACCTCCGCCACCAGTCCTCGTCCTCTTCCTCCAAGCGCTGCACCGCCTCGTGCACTATGCGCTGCGCCTCGGCTATCTCGGGTGGATCGTCCTCGCCACGGAAGAAGTTGGCGGTGTGACGGACTTCGAATTCGAACAGCTGCGAGCGAAGGTTCCCGAAGATCTTGATGAGCTCCGGAGCCGCGTGCAGCAACTCACCTCGCTCATCCAGCTTTCGAATCACTTCCGCCAGTTCCAGCAGGTCTTCGCGCAGCTGGTCCGGGTCCACACGTTCGTTCCTCTCAGCCATCGCCGCACCCCTCCCGTCTCGAGGTCCTCTGAGCCGCCCCCTCTATTACTACACTATTAACGCACAATATGCCATTCCTGCTCCCAGCTTCTGGATCGTACGGCGGCCGGGCGAGTATTATGTCGGAGAGACAGAAGACACGACCTGACCACTAAGGCCGCGAGATGGCGCGACGCACCGGAACCGCAACACTACCACTCCACACTGGCCGAGCTCCCCGCTGGCTCTTCCAGCGGATGACAGCCCTCGCCCGGGGCATCACCGAGGCCATCGTCATCGAGCACGGGCCGGGTGCATTCCTCAGACGACTGTCAGACCCCTTCTGGTTCCAGGCGTTCGGCTGTGTTCTCGGTTTCGACTGGCACTCGAGCGGTGTGACAACCACCGTGTGCGGGGCGCTGAAACAGGGCCTCGCGGGCGCCGAGGCCGACACGTCCATATGCGTGGCCGGGGGCAAGGGCCGCACCTCGCGAAGGACACCCGCCGAACTGGAGGAGCACGCGTCGCGCCTCAACCTTGACGGCAAACGGCTCGTCTACGCGAGCCGCATGTCGGCGAAGGTAGACAGCGCCGCGGTTCAGGATGGCTACCAGATCTACCACCACTCCTTCTTCTTCACGCCCAGCGGCGAGTGGGCGGTCGTGCAGCAGGGGATGCACGGCCAAGCCCGTTCCGCGCGCCGCTATCACTGGCTGGGTGAGGCGGTCGACGACTTCGTATGCGAGCCGCACGCGGCCATCTGCTCGGAGCGGCGCGAGCAGTTGGTGCTGGACTTCGTGGCGCAGGACTCGGCAGCTGCCCGGACCGCCGCCGCCGAGATCGCACGCGAGAGACCGGGTTTGGTGCAGAAAGAAGTGGCCAAGATACTATCGCTGGAGTTGCCGAGCCGGCACCACGTCGACGTCCGCAGCGACGTGAATCCGCGCAACCTGAGCAAGGTTCTCCTCACCACGTACGAGGAACAACCGAACGATTTCGAGGCGCTCCTTGCCATAAGAGGCGTGGGGGCCAAGACGATCCGGGCCCTGGCGCTTATCGCCGAATTGGCGCACGGAAGACCTGCCAGCTACAGTGACCCGGCAAGGTTCAGCTTCGCTCACGGCGGCAAGGACGGTTACCCCTACCCTGTCGATCGCGAGAACTACGATCGCTCCGTGGAATGGCTGCGCGATGCCGTGTCCCGCGCCCGCGTCGGCAACTCCGACCGGCTGCAGGCGCTCCGACGGCTGGCCAGTTGGGAAGCGTCGTGAAAACGAAACGGAGCGCTACGAGGAGCGCCCTGACAATGGCATTGGTCGCTTCGGCCTCGCTCTCCTGCTCGCCGGGCTACGTCCTGCGCGCAGCCTGGGAGGAGACCCGCATACTCGCGCGTCGCCGCCCGATCGACGAGGTCCTGAACGACCCGTCCCTGGATCAAACGACGCGTGGCAAGCTCGAGCTCGTCGTGCAAGCTCGCAGTTACGCCAAGCACGGGCTCAACCTCGACGTGGGTGATAGCTACACCTCCTACAGTGACATCGGTCGCGACACGCTGGCGCTTGTTCTCTCGGCAAGCCCGGCCGATCGGCTGGCGGCCCACACCTGGTGGTTCCCGATCGTGGGCCGCGTACCCTACAAGGGCTTCTTCAGCCTGGAGGCGGCGGAGAAGGAGCAGCTCGAGCTTCAGGAGAGACGCTATGACACGTATCTGCGACTCACGTCGGCCTTCAGCACCCTCGGCTGGCTGCCCGACCCCCTCCTATCCACGGCTCTCGGACAGGACAGCGTCGGGCTCGTGGAGACGGTGATCCACGAGGTGACCCACAACACCCTTTTCGTCAGCGGGCAGGTGAAATTCAACGAGAGCTTCGCAAACTTCGTCGGCTCGCTGGGTGCGATCGAGTTCTACTGCAACGAAGGCCGTGACGACGCCCTGTGTGAGCTCGCCCGCGCACGCTGGCACGATAGAGTGCTGCTGAGCGATTTCCTCGACCGGCTCTGGGTCGACCTCGAGGCGCTGTATGCCGAGGAGCTACCCAGCGATTCACTGACAACCCGCCGCCGGACGTTGCTGGACGAGGCGGCGGAGTACTACCAGCGCGACTACGCACCGGCGATGCTCACTCGCGGATTCGCTCGCTACGATCCGACACAGATTAACAATGCGATTCTCATCGCCAGACATCTGTACTACCATCGCTTACGGCTCTTCCAGGAAGTCTACGAGCAATCGGGCAGCCTCAACGGCGCGTTTCAGCGGATCGCCCGCACCGTGCGCGAAGCAGCCGAGCCGTGGGTGGCGGTAGAGAGCCTGGTGAAAGAGGGGGGCAAACCGTGATGAGAAACCTTTCACCCATCGGCCTCGTCCTCGCCTCGCTCGCCGTGAGTGCCTGCGGCGAGGATCGCCTGACGCTGGACGAGATCGTGGGCGAATACGCCATGGTGAGAGTAGACGACTCGCGCCTGCCCGTGGTCGTACGTCAAACCGAGACGCGGACCGAGGAGATCACAGGGGGTCGTCTAACCCTGCTCCCGAGCTCCGAGTACACGATGACCGTCGACTTTCGCATCACGCTGGACGCCCTGTCCGGTCCGATAGTAGACGACAGCACCTTCATCGATGTGGGCCCGCTAACCATCGGGCAGGACTACCTCATCATGGAGACCACCACGCCGGGACTGATCATGTACGGTACCGTCTCCGGCTCCAGCATCACGGTCGGACTTCCGCGCGAGGGGCCCAACCACCTCCTCACATATCGACGCTGACCGGGCCCGCACGTCGCCGCGCCATTGCCATCGGCCCGCGGCTCCATATTTATTAAGCGTTCGGAACTCGCGAGGCGGGTGGACATGCCCGCCTCTTCTCTCATGTGCTGACTCAGGAATTAGTCGCTGAACAATGGCTGAGCGCTACGACCCCGGTGCGGTCGAGTCCAAATGGCAGGAGCGCTGGGAAGATACGGAGCTCAATCGCGTCGACATCGACGGAGCCGAGCGCCCGTTCTACAACTTGATGATGTACCCCTACCCGTCGGCGGAAGGGCTACACGTGGGCAACGTCTACGCCTTCACCGGCGCCGACATCCACGGCCGTTTCAAGCAGCTCCAAGGTTACGACGTGTTCGAACCCATCGGCTTCGATGCCTTCGGGATACACTCGGAGAACTTCGCCCTCGAGCAGGGCATTCACCCGATGGAGTTGATCCCGCGCAACATCGCGAACTTCACGCGCCAGCTGAAGCGCATGGGCTTCATGTACGACTGGTACCGGGTCGTCGATGTGACTCAACCCGAGTACTACAAGTGGACCCAGTGGATATTCCTGCAGCTGTTCAAGGCAGGTCTGGCCGAGCGACGTCAAGCACCCGTCAACTGGTGCCCCTCCTGTAAGACGGTCCTGGCCAACGAGCAGGTGATCGACGGTCACTGCGAGCGCTGCTCCACCGAGGTCAGTCAGCGCTATCTGGACCAGTGGTTCTTCAAGATCACCGACTACGCCCAGCGGCTGCTCGACAACCTCGACTGGATCGACTGGTCCGGTTCCACCAAGCGGCTGCAGCGCAATTGGATCGGCCGCTCGGACGGCGCCGACATCGACTTCGAGGTCATAGGCCACCCTGACGAGAGGATACGCGTCTTCACAACGCGACCGGACACGCTTTTCGGCGCTACCTTCATGGTGCTCGCGCCCGAGCACCCGCTACTCAAGAAAGTCACCACGAAGAAACAGCGCGGAGCCGTAGAGAAGTACGTGAAGAAGGCGCTGTCCATGGACCTGGTAGAGCGGCGCAAAGCCGGCGAGGAGAGACAGAAGACCGGCGTCGACACCGGTGCGAAGGCGATCAATCCCGTCACCGACGAAGAGATCGAGATCTGGGTGGCTGACTACGTGCTCATGGAGTACGGACACGGTGCCATCATGGCGGTTCCCGCCCACGACGAGCGCGATTTCGAGTTCGCCAGGCAGCACGATCTACCGATCCGCGTCGTTGTGATCCCGGCGGCACAGTACGAGAGCTTCGACCCGGATGCCGAGCTCGAGGCGGCGTTCACCGAACACACCGACGACGAGGTGCTGGTAAACTCAAGCAGGTTCGATGGCATGCCGGCGTCGGAAGCGATCAAGGAAATCACCGATTGGTTGGCGGACCAGGATCGTGGCGCACACACGGTCAACTATCGCGTCCACGACTGGTGCATCTCCCGACAGCGATATTGGGGCCCGCCGATCCCGGTAATCCACTGCGGAACGTGCGGCGCGGTCCCCGTGCCGGAGGACGATCTGCCGGTGTTGCTCCCCTACGTGGAGAACTTCAAGCCGGACGAGACCGGCGTCGGCCCGCTAGCCCGCTCGGAGGAATTCCTGAGCGTCGAGTGCCCAACATGCGGCGGAGCGGCGAAGCGTGAGACCGACGTCTCCGACACTTTCCTGGACTCTGCCTGGTACTTCATGCGCTACCCGTCGACCGATCTTCATGACCGGCCGTTCGATCCGGAGCGCACGAAGAAGTGGCTGCCGGTTGACACGTACATCGGCGGTGAAGAGCACGCAGTACTGCACCTCATGTACTCGCGCTTCATCACTATGGCGCTCCACGACCTGGGGTACCTGCCCTTTGAGGAACCCTACGAGCGGTTCCGTAAGCACGGCCTGATCGTCAGGGATGGCGCCAAAATGTCCAAGTCGAAGGGCAACGTGGTGATTCCCGACGAGTACGTGGAAAAGTACGGTGCCGACACTTTCCGTACCTACCTGATGTTCCTCGGGCCCTACGAGGAAGGCGGCGACTTCCGCGAACAAGGGATCACAGGCATCTCCCGGTTCTTCGACCGCGTCTGGGACGCGGTGGTCAGCATGGAGCTCGACGACAGCCCTCCGGAGACCGATGAACTCAACCACAAGCTCCACGCGACCGTCAAGAAAGTGACCGAAGACATTTCGACGCTCCAGTACAACACGGCGATCGCCGCCATGATGGAGTACCTGAACGCGGTGCGCGCCGGCGGTCGCAAGCCGCGCCGCTCGGAGGTCGAGCCGCTGGTCGTCATGGTGGCGCCATTCGCGCCCTACCTGGCGGAGGAGCTCTGGGAACGCCTCGGCCACACGGCGTCGATCCACACCGGTAGCAACTGGCCGCGGTTCGATCCTCGCCTGGCCGTTGCCGACGAAGTCGATATCGCCGTGCAGGTGAACGGCCGGCTGCGCGCGACCATCTCGGTGCCGCGCGGCGCGCAGGAAGACGAGGTGAAGGAGAAGGCGCTGGCCGAGGAAGGCGTGCAGCGTCACCTGAACGGGAAGCAGATCCGCAAGGTCATCTTCGTGCCCGACCGGCTGATCAACCTCGTCGTCGGCTAGTCACAGCTTAGGCTGGCCTGTGGTGTGACCACCAAACAGTGGTCAGCTAGTTTGTGATTGTCTGGCGAAAGGAAATGTGTTCCGTCAAGATGAAAGCCCGGAGTTCTTGCTCCGGGCTTTCATCTTGACTGCCCGCCTTCCACCTGAAAGGTCTCTACGATCGACGCGCGACCGGTCGGCGTCTAACCTTCGAACGGCGGGATGCGCAGAACTTGCCCGGGATAGATCTTGTCCGGGTGCGCCAGCATCGGCCGGTTCGCCGCAAAGATTATCGGGTACTTCATGGGATCGCCGTAGTGCTCCTTGGCCAGCTTCGACAGCGTGTCACCGCGCACCACCGTATGGTAGACCGCCTCCGGCTCCGGTTTCACGACCTCCATCCGGTCATCCACCCGAGCGACGCCTTCGGTGTTCCCGACTGCAAGGACGATCTTCTCGCGCTCGGCCTGCGACTCAGTCTTGCCGTTGACCGTTGCTACGCCGTCATCGTACGTGATTCTCAGGTCGTCGACCTCGAGCCCCAATCCAATCACGCGCTGCACCAGCAGATTGCCCTTGCGCAGCTCCTGGAACTCCTCGGTCTCAGTCGGATCTTTCTTCTTGCCCAGGCCCAGCTTCTCGCCCGCTCCTTTGACGAAATCGATGATGCCCATACTTGGATCTCCTCCGTTTGGTTTCAGGCCTATTTCGACTTCCCGACCTCGGCGCCTCAGCGGCGACGTCCGAACAGCTTGCCAAGCAAGCCGCCACCCAGCTTCGCCACATCGTCCGCGACCTGACCATCGTTATCTGCGTCCAGAAGCTGAGCTAAGATCCCCATCGACCCCGCCGACATTCGGTCCGCTTGCTCCCGCTCGCCCCCAAGCATCGAGGCGAGCCCGCCGACGTCGAGCTGCTGCTCTCGCTTCGCACGCCCCAAAGCTCCCATAACCAGCGGTGCGAGGATCGGCAACAGCTTGCCGATCGTCGACATGTCGAGTCCTGTCTGTCGCCCCAGCTCGCTCTCGACCGCCCCGCGACGGGCACCCAGCGCGTGGCCGAGAATCCCTTCACCGGAGCCGACGTCCGGATTGCCGAGGAAACCCGAGATGTCATCCAGGACGCTCCCGTCGTGGTCTCGATCCAATGCGCCGGCCAAAGACTGTGCGCCACCCCCCTGCGAAGCGTTGTTGGCCAAGACACCCATGAGCATCGGCAGGGCAGCGCCGATCGCCTTGCCCGTTGCACCTTCATCCGCTCCCACCTGTCGACTGATCTGAGCGGTCGGATCGCCGCTCAACTGGTCGGTCAGCAACTCAAGCAACGAAGACATTGTCACCTCACAGTTGTTGATTTCGCCGAGACATCCTCGACCTTCAGAAAGGCGCTCATTCCCAGGCAGGCGTAACCTCGCCCCCCGCGGTCCTCCAGTGCGGCGTCCAGCCTAGCGCGACCAGACTCACCGATATGTCTTTCTTCTTAGGCCGCACGACGACGCTCTCGAACTCCTCGAGGGCAGGGTCGAAGCGCTCCCTGACCGCCTCGGTCTCGGCCTCGAATTCGGCCTCCAGGGCCACTAGCTGTTCCTTGCGCGCCTTCAGAGTCTCGCGCGCCCGCTGCACGTCCTGTGCTTCCTTCATCGAGCGACCCATACCGCGCGCTGCCGTCGTCGCCCGACCCATTGACGAGCGACTCACCATCTTGCGGCCCATGACGGCGCTCAGAAGCGTGGCGCCGAACGAGATGGCCGTTTGGACTTTCTGTTGACTCGCCTGTTCCGCCTCGCGCGCCACCGCCTGCTCCGCCCGCCGGATCCTATCCTGCAGAGTAGACAGCTTCGACGCGTACTTCTTTCGCAACTTCTCCAGCGCCTCGTCGCGCGCCTCTCGCGCGGACTGTCCGAGCCTGATCCGGAAATCACGCTCGGATTCGTCCGGTCTAGAGACCTGCTTCAACGCAGCGCTCTTGAACAACTCCAGCTTACGGTCGCGGTACAGCCAGTCCTTATACTCCCTCTTCCAGGCCGTGTAGCTCTTCTTCTGCGCCGCTGCCGTCGGAAGTTCCCTGAACGAGGCCAACTCTATCGGTGAGCTCTCGAGATCATCGAGGTCGACAGCGATCTCGAGGGATTCCTGCCAATCCACAGGAACAGCCTCGCCTGTCGCCAGGGGCGTCAGTGATACCGTCTCTTCAGAGATATCGAACGTCCCTTTGCGATCGGAGAAACGGACCGTACCTGCTGCGAGAAGCATCGGCTGATAGACGAGTTCTTGGCCCGCAGTCGGACTTCCGCGCGCAGGGACGAAGTGCTGTGGAATCCCCGGCGGGAGCACCGGCCATTCCGAGACCGCCGCCCCGGCCGGCGCGGCTCGGCTCGCCGGAACCGGCGCTGCGCCCTCGTCGACCCCCACGGCGGGCTGCGCCGGCAAATTCCGCTTGCGCGGATCCATGAGCAGCTTGATCTGATTTCGAGTCAACGGCCCGCGTAGGTAGGACATCACCCAGCGCGTTTCGAACACGACCGGCTCGTCCTCGTGGACGTTGTTGAGCAGGAAGACGCGCTTCCCGAGACCTGCCAGGACCTCCTCCATGGCTTGACGATCGAAGCGGACGCCGCCACCTGCCGCCGCGCCCTCCAAACCTTCTAGGACGCGGGCCTTGTCACGCTCCGTCTGGAGCCGGCCGATGAACCACGTGCCGGTATTCGAGAGCCCTTTGTAGTCGAGGTCCACCGGGTTCTGTGTGGCCAGCACCACTCCGACTCCATAAGCGCGGGCCTGCTTCATCAGTGTGAGCAGCGGCTGTTTGGACGGCGGGTTAGCCACCGGCGGGAAGTACCCGAAGATCTCGTCCATGTAGACGATCGCTCTCAGGCTCGTCGTCCCCGACTCCTCTCGCATCCAGCCCACCACCTGGTTCAGAAGTAGGGACACGAAGAACATCCGCTCTGCATCGCTGAGGTGCGCGATCGAGAAGATCGAGACCCGAGGCTTGCCTTCCGGCGAGTACAGCATGCTATCGATCGCCAGTGGCTCACCTTCCATCCACGTGCTGAAGCCCGGCGCCGCCAACAGGTTGTTGAGCGCCATAGCCAGCTCGAAACGTTCGTCGGCTGGGTAGAACGACTCGAGGTCCAGCACGCCGACCTTGGATACGGGGGGGCTCTGGATTGCCTGGATGATGGAGGGTAGATCGAGATCTCTACCCTCCGTCCACGCGTCGCCCATGATCGTCGAGAGCAGAATGTGTTCCCGGCTCTTGATCGGGTCCGCCTCGATGCCGAGCAAGCCGAGGAGGCTCGTAACGGTGGTACCGATGCGATCACCCAACAACTCGGCGTCTCCGACCACCGCCTGGGATGGCGCCGCGAACGATGACAGGATCGAGACCGGGATTCCGGCCGTGCTGCCGGGCGTATAGACGGCGAAGTCGGCCGACTCCCTCAGGCGTGAGATGCGCGACCCATCCTGCCCCCAGGATGCGAGTCCTTCTTCCCACAGCTCTGCCTGCTTCCCGGCGTACTCCTCGCGAGATAACCCTTTCTTTCTGGCGTCATCCGTGTTCACCCACGGCGCGAAGTCTTCAGGCCGAAGGTCCGGGAAGGTCAGCAGCAAGTTGGGGAGGTCGCCCTTGGGATCGATGACGATGGCCGGGATCCCGTCAATCGCCGCTTCCTCCAGCAACCCGATGCATAGGCCCGTCTTGCCGCTTCCCGTCATGCCCACGCAGACCGCGTGCGTGGTCAGGTCCTTCGAATCGTATAGCAGGAGCCCATCCTGCGCTTTCCTCTCAGCCAGGTCGTACGGCCGGCCGAGGTAGAAAGCACCTAGTCTTTCGTAGTCCTCCAACGACTGTGCCTCCGTCGATCCGCTCGAGTTCACGGGCGTCTAAACGAGATGCCGCCGGCCGGGGGCTCTCTGACCTCTGTTCGCACGCCCACTGAAGTTCAGTAGCTGATGATCCGCGGCAGCGTCTTCGCCTGCTCCACCCAGTCAGAGACCTGGTTCTCTGAGGGTACCTGGCGCGTCAGGTTCTTCTCCTCGTTCCCGGCCAACATCTTGTCGTACAGATTCTTCGCGTTACGCTGCCCGAGCTCGGGGACCGTGTCGACACCCGCCGCCTCCAGCAGATCGGCATACTCCTCGCCGACGCCCTTGATACGAAACAGATCGGCCATGTTTGCCCAGCGCAGTACTTGCTTCTCGTTGATTCCCGTGCCCTCGGCCACTTCTTTGCGGCCCTGCGTCGACTGGCACCTCTCAAGGAGGTCGTCCGTGGTGTTGATCCCGGCGTTCTCGAGCTTCTCGCCGTAGACCGATCCCACGCCTTCGATCTCAGTCAACTTCTTGGCCATTATTCTCTCTCCTTTGGTGTCGGTTCGCGGCTACCAACGGGACAGACTGCCCCAGCCGGACGGCGTGAACGGGCTCCCGGTTCGAGAATCCACTGCCTTCTAGTGTGGACTACAATTATGGCACGCCCGCTGCCCTCTATCAACTGCTCCTGCCCAGCTGCAGCGGCCTGAACCAGCGCTTGACACGTTGACAAGATTCACGCAGTCTGCCGCATACTCAGGACATCCTACGCCGCCCAGAGCATGGCACTCAGAGCACGAGTGCGGACGCCCAAAAAGAGGGGGACGCTATGTTCAAGGAATTCAAGGAATTCGCGATCAAGGGCAACATGCTGGACATGGCGGTCGGTATCATCATCGGTGCCGCCTTCGCCACAATCGTCAACTCTCTCGTGAACGATGTTC
>JBDHHL010000058.1:0-14081 GCA_039589375.1 Gemmatimonadota bacterium
CTGGTACCAGCCCTTCTCGAGCCCGGACTACTTCGACGTGAGGGCCCAGGCCACCACACTGGAGGAGTTCGGGGTCATCTCCATCCGTTGGTACAACCTCTCCGGCGGAGGTGAACCGGTTCGGGTCCGAGGCGGATTCTGCACGGCGAGCCTCCTGGAGCTGCTGGGGGTGCCGCCAGCCCGAGGCCGCATCTTCACCGAGGAAGAAGAGGCGGAGGGTAACAACCGGGTGGTGGTGCTGAGCCATGGCCTCTGGCAGAGCCACTTCGGCGGGAAGCCCGAAGTAGTGGGCCGGGAGATTTCGATCAACGGGGAGATCCATGAGGTGGTGGGCATCATGCCCGAGTCCTTCCGCTCTCCCACTCCCTGGGGTGGCCGGGACCAGGCACGCCTTTGGGTACCCGCCGTGCTCTCGAGGGACGACGCTCGGCGAAGCAGCCACTGGTTGGGAGCGTTTGGGCGGCTGGCTGAAGGCGTCACGCCGGAGGCCGCCGAAGCCGAGCTAGGCACCATCGCCGCCCAGCTCCAGGTAGCCTACCCCAACACGAACGCCCGCACCGAGATGTGGATTCAGCCCATGATGGAGCGGACACTGGGTGGGATCTCATCTGCCCTCGTCTTTCTCCTGGTGATCGTCGGGCTGGTTCTTCTCATCGCCTGCGCCAATGTGGCCTCGATGCTTCTCGCCAGAGGGATGAACCGGGCCTCGGAGTTCGCCATCCGAGCTTCCGTAGGTGCAGGGAAGCGAGGACTGGTGCGTCAGCTTCTCACCGAGAGCCTCTTCTTGTCCCTGCTGGGAGGCGCGGCCGGCGTGGTGCTGGCGTATTGGGGGGTGGGGGCTCTCAAGGCCGTCCTGCCCGAGAGCATCCCGCGGGCCCTGGCGATCGAGGTGAATCTCCAGGTCCTCCTTTTCGCGATCGTGGTCACCGGATTCACCGGCCTCCTGGTGGGACTGGCACCCGCCCTCCTTGCATCACGGACCGATCTGGCGGAGGTGATCAAGCACGGCCGTCTGTCCCGTGGAGGCGGAGCCAAACGCAACCGCTTCCTCTCCGGCCTGGTGGCCGCACAGCTCGCCATGGGGTTCGTACTCGTTAACGCCGCCGTGGTGATGGGTGTGAGCTACAAGAACGTGATGGACCAGCCGACCCACTTCGCCACCGACCAGGTGCTGGTGACCAGCATCTCGCTGGCGGGGCCGGCGTACGAGGAGCCCGAGCACCGGCGGGCCTTCTACGAAGAGTTGCTCTCCAGGGCACGCGGTTTTCCGGGTGTCGTGCAGGCGGGCCTCAGCAGCAAGCTGCCGCTCAGGGGAGGTAACAACGGGGGAGTCCTGGTCCGCGACCAGCTCTTCGAGCCCGAGCTACAGCGCGATCTGGTGGAGTACTCCTTCGTGGACTTCGGCTACCACGAAGCCATGGGCATCGAACTCCTGGCCGGCCGGCTCTTCGATCAGCGCGACATGGATGTGGCGGCGGCCCAGGCCCCTGCCGATTCCGCCGTGGTGGAGCTGCCCTTGGTGATCAACAGGGCCATGGCCGAAGGGCATTGGCCCGAGTCGGATGCCCTGGGCGAGGTGGTGCGTGCCAATGGCCCCAGGGAGTGGTGGCGGGGCCGCGTTGTGGGCATCGTGGAGAATGTGCGGCAGTGGGGGCCAACCCGGCGGCCATTGCCGGAGATGTACTTCCCCCACACCGCCGAGGTGTGGGGTCCCGTCCGCGGCCACCTCATCGTGAGGACGGCGGAAGATCCGAGTGCCCTGGCGGCAGCCATCCGGGATGCGGTTCGTGAGATCGACGCGGGCATCCCGATCACGGCGCCTTTCACAATGGGGAAAGTCCTCCACGATGCCACCGCCGGCCGGCGCTTCTCCATGCTCCTGGTGGGGCTCTTCGCAGCCACGGCGCTCCTGCTCATCGTAACCGGTACGTACGGAGTGGTGTCGTACTCCGTGTCCCAGCGCACTCACGAGATCGGAGTGCGCATGACTTTGGGGGCCGAGAAGATGCGGGTGGCCCAACTCTTCCTAGCTCGTACCGGGATCCTCTTTCTGGTGGGTCTGGGAGTGGGGTTGTTCGGCTCCTTCGCCGCCTCCGCCCTGACCGGCTCCATGGTGTACGGCATCAGCCCCATGAGCCCCCTCCACCTGGCCGGAGCAACCGGAGTGATGATCCTGGTTACCGTCGCCGCCACCATGGTGCCGGTGTGGCGGGCCACGGCGGTGGATCCGATGGAGGCCCTAAGAGAGGAGTGAGGACCCTACGGAGCCCTCAGGCCATAGCTGAGCGGTGCTGCGCGTCGCGCCTGTCGTGCAGCACAGAAGTTCGCCATCCGTAGTGGGCGATCACCGCGAAGCAGATCACCACGAGCACGAAGGAAGCCCGAACCGCCGACATCGACAGGCTGCCAAAGCTCACCTTCTGTAGGTCGATGATTGCGCCCTGGACCGGTGGCATCACGGATCCACCCAGAATCGCCATGATGAGCCCTGCTGCTCCCAGCTTCGCGTCCTCCCCTACCCCTTTGAGCGCGATCCCGTAGATGGTCGGGAACATCAGCGACATGCAGGCGGAAACCCCAACCAGGCAGTAGAGTCCCACCATGCCCTGGATGAAGATGGTCCCCAGTGTGAGGCCCCCGCCTCCGAGGGCCAACGCCAACAGAAGCCCTCCCGGGCTCACGTACTTTAGCAGGAAGGTGCAGATGAATCGGCTGGTCACGAAAATGACCATGGCCACCATGTTGTATCCCTGGGCCTGCACCTCGCTCAAGCCCAACTCCATCGTCCCGTAGTGGATGATGAAGGTCCAGCACATGATCTGCGCACCTACATAGAAGAACTGGGCGACGACACCTTCCACGTAACGGCTATTGCGGAGAAGGCGGCGGAGTGTGGGTCCTACGTTGAGGGACCGGCTCTCTTCCCCGTACGTGGGCATCCGCGTGATGGCGATGGCGACGAATACCACCGCGATGACCAAGGCAATGCCGAGGTAGGGGGTCCGAACCACCGCCAGGTCCTGGGCCGTGAGCGCGGCCAGCTGGTCAGCGGGCATGGCACCCCGCTCCGCTGCCGTGGCTGGATCCAATCGGGCCAGGATGAACTGCTGAGCAACGAACATCCCCAGCAGCGATCCCATCGGGTTGAAGGATTGGGCCAAGTTCAATCTTCGTGTGGCGGTCTCCTCGGACCCCATGGCCAACACGTAGGGGTTAGCGCTGGTCTCGAGAAACGAGAGTCCGCAGGTGAGGATGAAGTAGGCCACCAGGAAGGGCCAGAACACCATCATCAGGCTGCCCGGGATGAAGAGCAACGCTCCCGTCGCATAGAGCCCCAGGCCCGCCAGGATCCCAGCCTTGTACGAGTAGCGCTTGATGAAGAGAGCCGCCGGGAAGGCCATGGCGAAGTACCCGCCATAGAAGGCGAACTGCACCAGCGATCCCTCGAAGTTGCTCATCTGAAGGATCCGCGAGAACGCCTTCACCATCGGGTTCGTGACGTCATTCGCGAATCCCCACAGCGGGAAGAGGATTGTGACGAGGATGAATGGGAGGAGGACGTGGGCAGGAACGACCTTGGCCAAGCCGCTCGCTTTCGCCATATCAGAAACCTCACATGTCAGTGCTCTGCCGTGCCGAGAGCAACCCTAGCCATGGGGCTTCCGACCGGCAAGGTCCTCTAGCCCGGTTCGGGCCACTCCGGAAATCGCGTAGGCTCCGGCTGATCGAGGACACGTCAGCCGTCCAAAGCAGATTGGACCAGTGGCCTCAACTCGCCGCAAGTACCGGCCGTCGGGATCGAACACGTCGAACGCGCTGGGCTCAACCCACCGTTGAAGAGCATCGTGCATCCAGGGCGCGTCCTGCGGGGGCCCGGCGGCGTCCTCGCTGATCTGGCGTGCCTCGGTGTGTAACTGCACCCAAATGCGGCCACGCTGTCCAACGAAGAAAGCCTTGTAGGATGGCTTCGTATCAGGAATCGGTGGCCCGTTCCAGCGCCAGCCCGGGTCGGTGCGACGCACTCGGCCATCAACAAGGTAAAGATCGAAGGAATAGCTCCTGGATACGCCGCCCACCATGTAACACAGCGATATCGCCCCAGACGCTTCCACTCACGGTTCGGACGATGATCGTGTCACCCACCCTGTCATGTTCGGCCCGCCAGCCCCCGTCATCCGATGGACTCTTCTCAGCACACCCGAAGGCCGCGGCTATCAGCAACAGTTGCCAGCGCTGGTAGCTGCTGCCAGCCGTACCGCCGTTATGCATGGCCTGCTCTACGCACCGCCACCTAGAGGACCGGCGAGGCCAGCCGCGCCAGTCGCACCGCCAGCTTGAACCAGAAGGGCCGGTCTTCGTAGTCGGCCGCGACCATTTCTCGCGAGCGGGCGAAGTCGTCCTCGAACATCCGCTCCACCTGCGCGGCAAAGGCGGAATCCGAGAAGAACGCGGTGATCTCGAAGTTCAGGCGGAAGGAGCGGTTGTCGAAGTTGGCCGTTCCGATGGCCGCGACCGCGTCGTCGACGAGCGCCGACTTTCCATGCATGAAGCCCTCGGTGTATCGATAGATCTTGACTCCGGTGCGGGATGCCTCGTCGAAGAAGGAGAAGGCCGCCAAATACACCAGCAGGTGATCCGGCTTGTCGGGAATCAGGATGCGAACGTCGACCCCTCTGAGGCCGGCCAACTGTAGCGCCCCGATCACCGACTCGTCGGGTACGAAGTAGGGGCTGGCTATCCATATTCTATCGGTAGCCGAATTGATGGCGTGTACGAACATCAACCCGGCGGTCTCGAGGGCATCGGCGGGTCCGGAGGGTACGACCAGAACGTCGATATCCCCGGTGTCAACGGGTTGAGGCTCCCAACTCGCCTCCGGCACAGTGTCAGCCGCCCAATGCCAGTCCTCGACGAAGGACAACTGGACAGCCATGACGGCGGGGCCTTCAATCTTCGCATGCGTATCACGCCAGGCACCCATCTTCGGGTCTTTCCCGAGGTACTCGTCGCCGACGTTGTGGCCGCCTACCCAGGCCACCTTCCCGTCAACCACGACAATCTTCCGATGGTTGCGGAAGTTGATCTGGAATCGATTCCGGGGGCCCTTTCGCGAGTGGAAGTCGCACAGCTGAACGCCGGCAGCTCCTAGCTCCTGCTTGTAGCTCTTGGAGAGGTCATGACTGCCCACTTCGTCGTAGAGGAAGAAGACGCGTACCCCTTCTCGGGCCTTGGCGATCAGCCTCGATTGCAGCTCTCGACCCAGCTCGTCGTCGTGCACGATGTAGAACTGAACCAGGATGTATTCACGGGCCCGATCGATGCCCTCGAACATGCTGGCGAACGTCGCTTCGCCATCGATCAACAGTTCAGCATCGTTACCGCTGAGTATCGGGATCTTCGCCAGCCCAACGCCGGCCCGCGCTGCGGCGTTCTCTTTCCCCAACGGCACGACGTACGGCGTTACCATTTCGCCGGCCCGGCCCACGAGGTTCTGGATCTCCAGGTCGCCTTCCTGCCGCGCGGTGACGTATCCCCGGAACTTGTTTCGCCCCAACACCCAGTAGGCGGGCAACGCCACGTACGGGAAGGTGATCAACGACACGGCCCAGGCGATGGCACCTTGGGACGTGCGGGTACTCATCACCGCGTGGACCGAGGAGATGAACCCCAGGATGTGAAGAAGGCCTGCCAGAGCGGCCAGCACTATTCTTCTCCTTTTCGGCTCTCGGAATAGCCGCCTGAGCAATGCGAGATCCCAGCCTAGCGTTGAGCGGCTGCTTCAACGGCTGCATCTAGGCTGTGAGCATCTCGGCGCGGTCCGCTAGTCCGTGCGCGGTTTCAGCGCGGTCATCATGACCGCTTTGACGCCGTAGGCTTCTGCTGCGTTTTGCGTCGACTCTCTGCGGAACCGGAACCCTGGGACAACGGCCGACCGGACCTTGGTGAAACCGGCCTCTTCCAACAACTTGAACATCTCTCCTTCCAGGAGAGCCCCACCGATTCAACTCGCCCAGAGCTTGGGATCGTTCACGATTGACTGTGACAACTGCTTGGCGCTCACAATGTCCGTGATCGATATCCGACCGCCCGGCCTCAGCACCCGAAACAATTCCTCCACCACCCGGCGCTTGCGGAACGAGAGGTTGATCACGCCATTCGAGATAACCAAATCCGCAGACGCATCCGGGAGCGGGATATTCTCCATGCTACCTTCGTGGCATTCCATGTGCGTACCGGTCGCCGCCGCGTGAGCTTGCGCCTTCAGGCACATGGCGGGATTCAGGTCCACGCCCATGACCTTCCCCGTTGGGCCGACGCCCCAGGACGCGATGATCGCGTCGAGCCCGGCCCCGCTGCCCAGATCGAGCACGGTTTCACCCGGCTGCACGTTGCTGCGCACGTGCGGGTTCCCTACCCCCGCGAACGAGGCGACGGCGCCGGCAGGCGCGCGATCGAGCCACTCGGTCGAGTACCCGAACAGTTCCGCCGCCTCGCGGCCGTGGAAGAAGTGGAATTCGTGCTCCGGATTGTCGGCGACATCCTGATACATGCGCACGATCTCGTCCTTCAGCACGGCCTCCAGGGACGCTTGGGCGTCGGCGGCATCGGTCATGACCTGACTCCTTGCGGGTGGGTTATGGTAACTGACAACGCAGCCCTATGGGCTGGCCATACTCCTGCGCACTGGATCTCATGGCGGAACTTGGTCACGACGAGGCTCGGCCGAAACCCCGCGCGCGAAACCTAACAGCGCCGTTCAAAGCGTGCCGAACTGGGCAACGCCGGCCCTAGGAGCGGCTCTCACCGGGGTATCCACACCGGTCGCTGACGGCGTTCTCCCACGCAAAATGGCTCATCCGATCATGTGCCTATCATGTTGGCCGTTTTGGCTATCATGTAGCTATCACGTTGCGCTTTCAGGGGAAACAGACGCGGACGGCGCGCCGTACGGACCGGTAGAGTTGATAGTCGCGATAACCAGAGAAGAGGTTGAGTCTATGTTCATCAAGGTCTTTATACGTTCTTTGACTCTCACTGTCGTGGCCGCCGTCCTGGTTGCGGGCGCGCCACGCGTTATCACGTTCAATGGCTCCCTGCACGATTCCGCGGTGGTGGAGGCGATGGTCGAGTCGCAGATCGCGGCCGGCGACGGCTTCATGCAGAGTAGAGAATTCGGCTCGGCCGAGGAGGCATACCAAGTAGCCGCGACCCTCGATAGGGCCCGTGGCGTGATCCCGATCGAGGCGGTGCGGCGAACCGCCAACGCCCGTTTCTACCAGGGGAACTATGACGGAGCCGCTGAGGCGCTCGCCGATCTGGCCGTCGCGGCCGCGGCCGCCGGCGATCAGGAGACCGAGTTCTGGGCGTCCCTGGACGCGGCCAAACTGGATCGTCTGGCCGAGGACGACGAAGGGTTGGAGCGGTGGATCACACGCGCACAGCTGCTGCTCGATTCCGGAACGTTCTCAGAGGCGCAGCGGGATGAGCTGATCCGCACCGTCACGGACAGCGATCTCAAGATTTTCGCGCCGCATCTGAGCGCCTGGTAGGATACCCAGCTAGCCATAGAGTTTCCCGAAGCGCCTGAACCTGTTGAGGAGGGTTACTGCCCCGAGGTCTCCAGGTTCGGGCTTTCGGGTTCTTCACCGATTCCCTCATCCGCCTCGATCTCGCGGCGGACGGCGTGCCACAGGCCCTCGGCGAGGTCTTGCAGGCCCGAACGGCTCACACCCGAGACGACGTATGTGGCAAACGAGTCGGGAGCCTCTACGGAGGGGGGCTCCGTACCGGGCTCCAGTAGATCCGACTTGGAGAGAACGATGCAGTGAGGCTTCTGCGCGAGCTCTTCGCTGTGCTCCGCCAACTCGCCCCTAAGCAGTTCGTACTCCGCCTGGTGATCCTCGACGTCTACGGGAACCAGGTAGGCGAGCGTTCGAGTACGCTCGATGTGCCGGAGGAACTTCAGGCCGAGGCCTTTCCCTTCGTGAGCTCCCTCGATGATCCCCGGTATGTCGGCCATCACCATGGTTCGGCCTTCCGACAGCTTCAGGACCCCGAGGTTGGGCTCCAGAGTCGTGAACGGGTAGGGCGCGATCTTTGGCCTGGCAGCCGACATGGCCGATAGCAGGGTGCTCTTGCCCGCATTCGGCTGGCCGACGAGCCCGACGTCGGCGATCAGCTTGAGTTCCAGCTCGATCCGTCGGTCCACGCCGGGACGCCCGAGCTCGTGCTCTCGCGGCGCCTGGTGTGTAGGCGTAGCGTAAGAGGCATTGCCACGTCCTCCTCGCCCACCCTTCGCCACGACGCACCGATCTCCAGGCTTCATAAGCTCGCCGAGGAAATCGCCGGTATCGGCGTCTTCCACCACGGTGCCCGGCGGCACACGCAGCACCATGTCCTCGCCCGACGCGCCGGTCCTGTTCTTTCCCTGCCCTTGCTGCCCCCGCTGCGCGCGGTACTGCTGCTTGTAGTGGTAGTCTAGCAGCGTCGTGAGATGCGTATCGGCGACCAACACGACATCGCCTCCGCGGCCGCCGTCACCGCCGTCGGGGCCGCCGCGCGGCACGTACTTCTCGCGCCGGAAGGAGACACAACCCGATCCGCCGTCGCCGCTGCGCACGTTGATGATCGCCTGGTCTATCAGCATCGCTAAGGCTGGCCGAGGACCGCGGACCAGAGCTTCCGGGCGAGCTGAAGGTTGCCCGGCGGCGCGAAGACCGCGGCGCGCTCGATAGTCCTCTCCACTTCGCTAGGTGAAGCGCCGGCGTTCAGAGCACCCAAAAGATGGGAGCGAAGCTGCCGGCGGCCGCTCTCACCTTGGACCACCAGCATGGCGACGATCAGTAGTTCTCGGATGTCGAGGCCCAGGGCCGGCCGACCGAGCACTTTCCCGTATCCCTCCATCACCATCCAGCGGTCGAGGTCGGGATGGAAGCGAGCGATGTTCTCGCGAAGCCGCTCGTAGTGGTCGCCGTACACGACGGCACACGTTCGCTGGCCGCGGTCGAGCCACAACTCCGGGGATTCGTCCGTCGCCGCCGGCGGATCGATTCCGTTCTCGCGCCAGCGCCGAAGAGCCTCGATGGCGGACGGAAAACCGAGAAACAGATAGGATTGGAGGAGCGCCTCCTCGACCTCATTCTCGCGACCGGCCGTCCGAAGCATCGTGAATGCCCCGTCCATACCACCTGAATCCCCGGCCGCCTGGGCGGCGGCGAGGTCGACCATGTCCCATACCCAGTGTGATTCGTCGTTCATCTAACCCCGCGGCTCGTCGGCCTACGCCAGGTTCCTAGCGAAGGCCAAGCCTGTTCTCGACACGGAAGGCCGGCCTGATCTCGCCGACGATCTCGCCTAGCGTGCTGACCACCGGGGCGGTGCGTCGGTCGTCGAGTTCCCTCAGTTCGCCGGGGCTCAACAGATCGAGACGTGCGAGGAACTCGATGACCGCAGGGCCCACAGCGCGCCTGTGGCCATCCTCGACTTTCAGCGCTATACCCCACCTTCTGTCGCGATCACCGATGCAGTACACGGCTTCGGCACCGAACTTCGCGAGAAGTCGGCCGCCCGTCGTCTCCATCAGCCGCGTCGTCAGACGGCCGGTTCCGCCGACGTACCACGGTTGTTCGGTCATCGCCCGGGTAACACGCCCGGCCGCGCTCGAGGGGTCGCGCTCGGCGGCGGAGACGATGCGGGCGTAGGCGCCCGCCATGGCGTTCAGCGGCTGCGCGAACGATGGCACGCCGCAGCCGTCTACGCCTACCGGAAGCGCTTCGCATCGTTCGCCCATCCAGTAGCCGATCTCCCTGCAGATGCGTCCCTGAACCGGGTGGCTGGCACGAGTGTATTCCTTCGTATCGACGCCGTGATGGCGCGACCAGGCGAGCATGCCGGCATGCTTGCCGGAGCAGTTGTTGTGTATGCGGGTCGGCGATTCTCCGTCTCGTCGAAGCATGTCCGCCGCAGGTTTGTGGAAAGGCCAATGCGCTCCGCACTCGAGATCGTCCTCCGAACAACCGATCCGATCCAAGATCCCACGAACGGCCTCCACATGAGCCGGTTCGCCAGAATGGGATGCGCAGACCACCGCCAGCTCGGCGGCGCTGAACTGGTAGGCATCCGCCGCACCGTCGGCCACCAGAGGTATCGCCTGAAGCGGCTTCGCGGCGGACCGTAAGAAGGTCGGAAGCTCGGGATCGCCGACCCATGCGACCAGCTCGCCTATCGCATCGACGACGGCCGCAGCAACGCGATGCCTCGACTCGACCCGATCGCCACGCGTAATCTCGACAAAGGCCTCTTTAGTCCTCAAGCACTCGCTCCCCACCGAGAGTCACCATGCCAGCAGGCTCGCGCCGATAGGTTCGCTCAGAACAGGCGGATTGGCAATACAGGCGCGCAGCTCCGCGCCATCAGCGGCCCAGCAAGCCGAGCAGGTTCGCTATAAGGATCCGTAGGCCAAGCAGGAGGAAGACTACCGCGAATAGCCAGCGCAGGCCTTGCGTCGGCATACGCATTTGCGCCGCCGCGCCGAGCGGCACGGCAGCAAACGCGCCGACGGCCAGTGCGAGGGCCGCCGGTATGTGGAAGTAGTGCAGAGCGCCGCCGGACCCGTAGACCCCGCTTGCACCATAGGCGATGACGCCGGTCATCGCCGTGAAGGTGATCAGAGCCAAGGAAGTCCCGGTCACCTTCCTGATCGGTGTGTTAAGCCCGTAGATCAGCACCGGTATCGCGACGAGACCGCCTCCGACGCCCAGAAGCGCGGAGAAGAAACCGACGGCGGCACCGCCGGCAAGCGCACGCCCAGTGTGCAGTTTCCTCGTCTCAACGCCGTCCGGCTCCTTGCCTTTCTTCCCGAACACCAGCCGCATCGCTATGACGATCAGGAACACGCCGAAGGCAACCTTCAGGAGATTACCCGGTGCGACTACCGCTACGCGCGCACCGAGGACAGCGGTGACGACGCTCGCGATGCCCATCCGCCACACGGCGCCCCATTCCACCAGGCCGGCGCGGCTGTAGAGGAACGCGCCGCGCACACTGATCGGCACGATGGTCAGCAGGCTCGTAGCGTGCGCTACGACGGCCTGCTGCTCGACCGGTATGGCAACACCCGACCAACCCGCATCGGCGAGAAAGAAATAGAGGAAGGGGACCATCACGGCCCCTCCCCCTATACCTACCAATCCGGAAACTGCACCGGCCAGCAGCCCGACTGCTAGCGCCGCCAGCCAGCCGGCGACCGTCATCCGGGCTCCTTATTGCTCGCGAGCTATAGCCCGCTCGTCACCTTCCCAAGTCTCAGCTAGCGCGAAGAGATGGTTCTGCGACCGGACTCCGCGCAGCAAGTCTGCAGCCGTCTCTACCTGTCGATCCAACACGAGGCGGCGCCGCAAGGAAGCCACCTCGTCGAACGCCACCGTGGCCAGCTGGATACCGAGCTCCCGCTCTACGACACGGCGCGAACCTTCGTACAGCTCCGGATCGAGCTCGATGCCCGAGTCAGCGACCCAGGCGTAGAGATCCCGAGTCATCCCCGCGTCGACGACGAAATCTTCCTGCATATCCGGATGCGCGTCCTCATACGCGACAGCGAAACGGAACAGGGCATCGTAGTACTCGGCTGCTTGTTCGCCCAGGCTGTTGCGGAACTCGCGCTCCACATCGGTCAAGGGCTCACCCTGGACGACGACGTCCGGATTGATGCCGCCGCCGCCGAAGACCTCGCGGCCGGCGTCTGTGTAGTAGACCTCGCCTGCCGACGCCGACAGCTCTTCGGGCGAAACAGTTGGATCCCTCATCGCGACCATCTGAGGATGATCGCCCATCTCCCGGTGGATGGAACGGCCGCTGGGCGTGTACCACTTGGCCGTCGTGATCTTGAGGTGGTAGCCGGAATTGGCAACCGGGTAGAGAGTCTGAACCGAGCCTTTCCCGAACGTCGGCACCCCAACGACGAGAGCCCGGTCGTGATCCTGCAGCGCGCCCGCCACGATCTCGGATGCACTGGCGGAGAACCCGTCCACGAGCACTATGACCGGCAGCTCCGGGTCGATCGGTGGGCGGTTGGCGAAGTACGTATCATTCTGATCGACGACCCTCGAGCGAGTCTGCACAACCTCGCTACCGCTTTCCAAGAACAAGTCGGAGACTGCAACGCCCTCATCGAGCAATCCTCCCGGATTGCCACGCAGGTCGAGCATCAGGCCCTGCATGCCCTCGCGCCTGAGAGCGTTCACCGCAACCCTGATCTCGTCCGCCGAATTGACGCTGAACTGCTGGTGCCGGATGTAGCCGATGCCCGGCTCTAGCATGAACGAGGTCACGTAGTCCACGTGGATCTCGTCGCGTTCGATCTCCACCGGTATCGGCTCGGATACACCGAGCCGGGCGATCTTGAGATCCACTTTGGTTCCCTTGGGGCCTCGGAGGACCATGACGGCCTTGTCGGGGTTCCAGCCCCGCATCGACTCGCCGTCGACTTCGATCAGCCGGTCGCCGGGACGCAGGCCCACCCTCTCGGCAGGCGTGTTCGGCAACGTCTGAACGACGGTGATCCACTCGTCCTTCTGGTCGATACGGATCCCGAGCCCTCCGTAATTGCCCGTAGTCGTGAGCCGCAAGTTCGAGTAGTCTTCCGGCCTCAGCAGCGTCGTATGAGGGTCGCCGAGCTGTTGCAGCAACCCATCTATAGCCAGATCGTACAGCTCGGCGGGATCGACTTCGTCCACGTAACGGTCGGCAATGGTCCTGAGAACGTTCTGAAAGACCCTGCTCTTTACGTGAATGTCCCCTTGCCCACCCTGTTGCAGTAACCAGCCCCCGCTGACGACAGCGATGAGGCCGATGACGGCCGGCTTCCAGAACGACTTTTTCACCTGTGATCTCCTCCGACTAAAGCCACAAAAGGCGAATTCTCCCACGCCTCTCTACTAACACTTGCGCGGCAGGAAAGTTTCAGGAAAACGCGCCGAAAGCGCGTCCCATACCGCGGCAAACACCTTATCAATCTCTAAACGACCGTCCACGAGCGCAACGTCTGGGGCCGTACGGGCTATTTCGCGGTAGGCTTCCGCCACCCGGTAGTGGAACTCGATCTCTTCGCCCTCTATGCGGTCCCGCCCGGTCCGACGGCCCCTTGCCTGCCCGTCCTCCACCTCGACATCGAGGACCACGCTCAGGTCCGGCCGCCGGCCCCCCGTGGCGAGATCGTTCAGCGGCCTGAGCTTCGCCACCGGCAGGCCGCGGCCGCCGCCTTGATAGGCGAAGGTCGACAGTTCGTAGCGATCGGTGAGCACGATCCGTCCCGCCTCGAGCGCCGGCTCGACCACCTCGCGCACGAAGGTGGACCGCGCCGCGAGCATGAGCATCAACTCGGCCACCGCGTCGAGGTGCAGATCGCGGTCCAACACCACGGCCCTTATCGCCTCGCCCGCGGCCGTACCCCCTGGTTCCCGGGTCACCACCGGCTCCGCTCCGAGTTCTCTCAGCGCGGCGGCGACCAACCGGATCTGGGTACTCTTCCCCGACCCTTCGACTCCCTCGAAGGCGATGAAGAGCGGACCACGCCGGGCGGGGCCGACAGCCGATGACCTAGTCGTCCCGGTGGTACTCGTCGTAGTACTCCACGCCCAGGTGCGTGATCGGCACCTCACCCAAGAGCCAGCGCAAGGTGTTCTTCAGCTTGGTCAGCTGTATGAACAGGTCGTGCTCCGGGTAGAGGCCGGGAGCCGTCATCGGGCTCTTGAAGTAGAAGGAGAGCCACTCCTGAATGCCGCTCATACCGGCCCGCTGCGCCAGATCGAGGAACAGAGCGAGGTCGAGAACGATGGGCGCCGCCAGAATGCTGTCCCGGCATAGGAAATCGATCTTGATCTGCATCGGGTAACCAAGCCACCCGATGACGTCGATATTGTCCCAACCTTCCTTATTGTCACCGCGGGGCGGGTAGTAGTTGATCCGCACCTTGTGGTAGATGTCGCCGTAAAGCTCCGGATACAGATCCGGCTGGAGGATGTGATCAAGCACACCGAGCTTCGACTCCTCCTTCGTCTTGAAGCTCTCGGGGTCGTCGAGCA
>JBDHHL010000059.1:0-14818 GCA_039589375.1 Gemmatimonadota bacterium
TACTGGCTGGGCGTGTCGAACAGCGAGTTGGGTTACACCGGCATGCCCCACAGTCCCGACTTCGTGGCCGACGAAGAATCCATCACAGTAGGCGCGAAAGCGATGGCAGCGGTGATACTCGACTTCCTCGAGAGCCACTGACCTAGCATCGTACCACTTGACAGCGCGGCCCGACGATACCATAGGACGAGCGAGCGCTGGCCCCGAACAACCGGAGGAGAGCTTATGAGTGAAGAGAAGGCCAGGTACGCCCTCAAGCGAACGGTCGCGATGTCCTTCGATGCGGCAGACGAAAAGGTTCGCGAGGCGCTACAGGAAGAGGGCTTCGGCGTACTGACAGAGATCGACGTGAAGGCAACGCTGAAGAAGAAACTGGACGTCGATTTCCGCGAATACAAGATCCTCGGAGCGTGTAATCCGCCACTCGCCCACCAGGCGTTGCAGACAGAGATAGACGTCGGACTGCTACTTCCGTGCAACGTGGTCGTGAGGGCCACCGATGACCCCGGTCAAGTGGTGATTGAGGCCCTGGACCCCGTCATCCAGCTAGAGGTGGCCGAGAACAGGGAGCTGCCACTCCTGGCGCAGGAGGTACGCCAGCGGATGGAGCGGGTGCTCGACCGCGTAGTAGGCAAGTAGCAACAGCCGTCGATGCCGACATCCGCCGCGGCACTTTGCATGTGTCTAGTGCAACGTGCACGCCGGCTCTGCCGCGTAGCTCACCGCCCCTTATCGCCGCAAGATACTATCCTATATGTAGTTAGCCCAGAAGGTGCGAACTGCAGCGCGAGGTTTGATACTTGCAGTGACAGTCAGCGCAGCGCGCCCGCCGGTAGAGCGGGCGAACACTATCAAGGGTCTCCCGCCTGGACTCGAGCAGGACGATGGATACAGGCTTCTGGGTAAAAAACAGCTCGATCTACGGATCTTCCGGATACACGGGATACCGGATCGACCGTCGCAGGCAGATCGTCGGACCGCAGGGATACACGCGCCACTGGATCTACCGCGATCAGATCTACTCGGCGATGGAAGGAAACACGGGATTCTACGTCGACAACGGCCGCATCCAGGGGCCGTCGAACGAGCTCCCGTGGTACCAGAACTTCAAGAGACGCGTGCAACGGGCGAAGGCTAGAAGGGCGCGGCAGAAGGCGCAGACTGCCCGCTAGCGCTGCCTTCCTAGATCCTCAAACATTTCCTGCCGCCAGGAAGTGATGGCCCGGATGCTCCCGCGCGGGGGCACCCGGGCTTTGAGTGTTTGGACGCATCGTCAGCACCCCGTCAACTCGCTACCCACCACCATCGGAGCTGACAGTCACCACCCGCAGTTTGCTCAACTGCTCATCGCTCAGCGGTTCAGCGAACATGAACTGCGTCACATCCTGTCCATGCGCCAGGAATGACCACGTTTCACTCTCCGCCTCGTAAGCGAGGAAATCGAAGACAAGCGCCGTCTGATAGTTGAAGGGCACGGGGATGTAGCCCTGCGCCGTATTCACATCCCCTGCATCATCAAATCCGGCAACGACCAGCACGCTGTCGTCGTCGAGATCCAAGATGTGCGAATTCCCATGGCAGTCATCGCAGGCGGAAACCGCGTTTCTTGCGATCGTATGACTGTAGGCCGGTGCCATGAGTAGAAGCTTGTTACCCTGGTAAATCATGGACTGCACGTTCGCAGGGTGCACCTTCCCGCGCCGATTCACCAGGAAGATCCAGTTCGTCACCTGCTTCAGCAGCTGCGACTGTCCCTCGGGTAGGTCGGACTGATAGTGGCAGTTGTAGCACGTGATCATGCCCTGCATGTGGCACGTGCTGCAGTCAACGGCGTTGCCGTGCAGATCGTGATACTGGTTGCTCGCCAGGCTCGCATGGCAGTCCTCGCAACTGGCATCGATGGCACCGTCCTCGTGCTTCGACGTGTAGCGAACGCCGTCGCCCATAACGTCTGCGAACGAGTGGCAATCCATGCACGTCATGCCCGCGTCACGGTGCACGTCGCTGAAACCGGCAGCGACTTCGCTCGCCTGCCTGCCGTGACACCGCGCGCACGCCTGACCCTCGCCCACGCCGTCATCGACCTGCGCACCGACTTCGGGGTTCGGTGTGTCGTGACAGCCCGCGCACCCACCCGTAAGGCTCGGCTCGTGACAGTTCTTGCACGCCAACTCGGAATAGGGGACGTTGGCGAACGTTTCGAGACCGTTGTTGCTCGCACTGTAGAACGTCTGCAATCCCTGTCCAGTCGCGTGCAAGCTCGTCGGATACCATTCGTCCCAGGGGAAGCCATTGGCCGTCACCGTCGGCGAGTTGTCGCTACCAGTCTCGCCGCCGGCGTTGACGGCATGCACGGCGACCGTGTACCTGGCTCCCTCTTCAACGCCATCTTCGCCGGTGAAGACAGCCCGCGTAGCGTCACCGGCCACCCACCGTGTCAGCGCTCGGTCGCCCGCAAGTTCAGCGCGAAACGAGTCGATGCCCGCCTGCGCCGACCAGGCGACCGATACCGTGTCGGGGATCGTCACCGCCGCAATCGAGAAAGGCGCCGGCGGCTGAGGGCGACTCTCCTCACGGCCGCCACAGGCGACGACCACTCCGCCGATGCACGCCAGGGCCAACGCTAAACGGCAAGCCGGAAAGACGCGCGCACAACTATCTGCGAACATAGCACACCTCCACCGCTGGAGTGCCGGAAGCACCCGGGAAAGGGCCTGACTGTACAGTGTATCAACCTTCGATCTCTGGTGGGGCGGCTCACGCTCAAATCTGACGAGGATGACCCTACAATATGCCGTACGCTCGCAAATTCAGTCAACAAAGCGGGCGCCGCGGTCCGCAGACCACAACGCCCGTCCATTCAAGAAGGCGGTACCTCTCGCAGGAACCGGCAAGCCTACTCCATCGCCGTCAGCCTCCGGTCTCCTCGCCGGCTCTGCCGCGTAAGTGCTGTTCCAGGAATTCCAGAACAGCAGCGTAGCCCCGTTCCTGGTTTTCTCTCCTGACGAAACCATGCCCCTCGTCGTCGAACACGACGTACTCGACCGGAATTCCGTTGGCGCGTACGGCCTCGACGATCTCGTCGGATTCCGCCTGCAGCACCCGCGGATCGTTCGCGCCCTGAAGCACCATCAGGGGCCTCACGATGTCGTCGGCGTGGAACAGCGGGGACTTCGCCTTGAAGAACCCTTCATCGTCGAAGTCGCCCAACTCTCTCTGGAGCGCCTCTCGTTGGGCTCCCCACCACGACGGGATATTCTGCACGGTCCGGTACCAGTTGGAGATTCCGAACAGGTCGACGCCAACCGCGAACTGCTGGGGCCTGAACGCCAGCGCCGCCAGGACCATGTAGCCGCCGTAGCCGGTGCCGATAATGCCGATACGGTCGGGATCGACGTATCCCGTCTCGATCAGCATCCGCTTCGACGCCACGCAGTCATCGAGATCCGCGTCACCGTGCCCGTGGTCATCCATGTGGTAGAAGGTCTTGCCGTAGCCCGTACTGCCGCGGTGGTTGATCGCGTACACGACGTACCCGTGGTTGACCAGATATTGGATCGGTCCGTTGTACACGACCCTGGACTGGCCGCCCGGGCCTCCGTGAACCCAAACGAGGGCTGGCGCTTTGTGGTCGCGACTCACTCCGTGCGGCTTGTACAGAATCCCGGGAATCTCGACGCCGTCGTCTGACTCGAACCGGACTACCTCACCCTCGACAAGATGGCTCGCATCGATGTTGGCGTTAAGAGAGCTGGTCAGCCGCCTCGGCTCGCTACCGTCGAAATCGTAGACGTAGAGATCTTGCGGTATACGGCTTCCCGTCGCGTAGAAACGCATTCGGCTATCGTCGTCCGAGAAGCTGACCAACCTAACCTGCGCGTCCGGCACAATCGGAAGCTCTACCGGTTCGGATGTCGCGCCGTAATAGACCCTTAGCTCCCGATGGGCATCGTTGTTGATCGCATACATGAAATATCGCCCGGTACTCGAGAATCGCGCGTACACCACGTCCCACTCCGGCTGAACCACCACCGCAGGCTCGGCGCTCAACAGATCATATCTCTCCACGTAGGTGAACTCGTTGTCCAAATCGGTAGTGTAATAGAGCGTGGAGCCGTCCGGGCTGAAGGCCTGCGGAACGCAGTACACGTCACCTTCTTCCGGCGTGACCAATCCCGTTACCTCGCTCTCCCGGTCGTGCAAGTAGACGTCCGAGTCGGCGTTCGTCACGGCCTTCGACAGCGCGATGTATCGCCGGTCCGGCGAGACGATCATGATACCGTAGCCGTTGTTGTTCTCGAATATGAGTTCCCGCTGGTACCCCTCGGCGGAGTACTCGTAGAGGTCCATGGATTGGGCTTCACGCTCGTTGGTGCTAACGAAGAAGGACTGCCGATCTTGGGCCCAACCCTGGAATATCGCTCGGCGTCCCTCGCCTGGCGTCAGATCCACGGTCGTACCGTCGAGTTCCCGAACGAACAGATGGGATAGTCCGGCACCGCCCTGATCGCTCTGATAGAGGAAACGCTCGTCATTCGGGAAGTAGCTGATGGCGAGAATCGACTCTTCGGTCGAGTGCGTGAGTTGAACGGGCTCTCCGCCATCCACCGGAATCGCATAGGCGTTGAAGATCCCGGTTTCATCGCTGCTCACCAAGATCTTCTCGTTATCCGGAGAGAACGAGCCTCCGCTGTAGTTACTCGTCCCCAGAAACTCCTGAATCGTGTACCGAGGATTGTCGCTCGTGTATTGAGGAATTCTGCCCGTGTCGCGAGGGGTGCCGCTGGTGTCCTGCGCAGTGCTGCCTGTGTCACGCTCGCACCCGGTCAGTGCCAACGTCCCCACCAAGACGGTGACTGCTGCGGTTCTTAGCCTCTTCATCGGCCCCCCTTGGCCTCGTAGTGTGCGCGTGATCTTCATCAACACGACGGTTTCCTCGCGACGAGGTCTAGATCGATCATTACGCCGACGTGATCGGAAAGGAATGCCCCTTCAGCATCGATAACCGTGCCGGTTGCTCTATACGTCCACTCGCGCGTCGTCCCCGGCCTCACTAGCAGGTAGTCGTAGCGCTGGTCCGTCTTAGTCTCCTGGTACGGCAGCGCCGCGTACCGGTTGCGACTGGGAACCCAGGTCGCGGACAGGTCGACCGGGGTCGGATTCGGTGGTAGCGGATCAACGAACCCCGCTTCGGTCAGCGTCGCGTATTCAGGCGTGAACGGATTCTCCGGCCCCGGCGGCTCCGGGTAGCTTACCGTCGGCGAGGCATTGATGTCGCCCGCGAGCACGACCGGGTCCGAGCCCGCCTCTGCATCCAAGGTCTCGAGGAGCGGCGCCAGCTGGGCCGAGCGGATCAGGGTGTCCTTCGGCTTCGTCCCCGCGTACAGGTGAACCGCAAACACAGTCACGGGCCCCAGCGGCGACTCGACATGCACGATCATCGCTCCCTTGCGGCCAAGCCGCTCATCCACCTTGGTGTGCGACCCGAGCGAATGCGGGACGAACCGGCTGCCGACGATCGGAAGCCGTGACAGCACGAGCATCCCGCCCGTCGTGTCGGCCGCCACTAGGCCGAGAATATGCCGGGTATCGGTGGCGGCCCGCGCCGTGGCGTACGGCGGACATAGCTCGTGCACCAGGCGACGCCGGGCCCGCACATCGAACAGTTCCTGAAGAACGATGACGTCCGCGTCGAGAGCCGCCAGCGCGCCGGGCAGACGGCTCAGGCGTCGTCGCTTGTCCTGCGAAGGGATCGTGACCGGGAGCGCCCACGCATTGAAGGTGACCGCACGGAGCGAGAATGTCTCAGGCATGGCGCCCATACAAAAGCGGACTGCCCCGTCCCGGTCAAGTGTGGATCAGTGCCAGCCGCGGATCGCGCGATCGACTCTGTCACGAAGGTAGGTGGCCGGGCAGCGCTTCACCGATTGCTGGGCTTCAATCCCGCCCGGCAGCCTCGAACAAGCCGTCGACCAGCCGCTCCAGGCTCTCGAAAGCGCCAAGTATCTGGGTCGGCTCTACGCGGACCGGCGGAGGGCACCGGAAAAGCCGGTTTCGGAAGGCTGATAGCAACAGTAGCTGTTCCTGGTCATCCAGCTCAAGCTCGACCCCGATCGCTTCCCGGGCCGCGGCTCGAGACCGGCGGCACGAGAACCGTCGGTCTTCCCAGCCCCGGTGCATCCCAGGACTAACGCACTCCAGCTCCTCACCGCTCAACAGATCGATGACGTCGGTGAACTGCAGAACCTTGGGGACGTTGATGGCGTCTTGATGCCAATCCACTTCCGGCTCCGGCATGTTCAGTAGCAGCCCTATGGTCGCCGGGAAGTGGTCCTTGACCGGTTGCAACAGTTGAATTGCCAGGATCTCCGCGGCGTGCAGACCGAGGTCGAGGGACTCGCAAAGCGACACCAGATCGTCGGCGGCGGCATCTCGTGCCTCCAGCGCGCCGTTCCATAGGCGCCGCGCCTCTTCCTCGGGTCCGAGCTCGATGACATCCGGCAGCTTGTTCATGTCCATCTCCGGAGCTTCCAAGAGTCTCTATTCAACTACTCAACCTGCGTCAAGCCACTACCCAACGCGCTCTCGAACCTGTCGCGCGTCGTGACCGGTACGTGGCACTGACGGCAGCGCCAGAGCTCGGGGTGGCTCGTCCGCACCTCCTCGCGAGCACCGGGTCCGTCGTGGCATGCTACGCAGTTCTCGCGCATCAGAGTCCGGTGCGGAATCGTCGGCGGCGCGCCCGGCGTCGCTCGTCCACCGGCGGCGAGGTCCTGTCCCAGGCCCACGAAGTCGCTGGCCACGAACAGATCGTTGCCGGTGGCGAAGACATGACACTGCCGGCAGCGGGCCGTTGCGCCGGCCTTCGACGTACCCTCGTGCGGAGAGGCAGGCGCGAAGCCGACACCAGCCACCGACTGCCCCTGCGCGTTGTGGCATGCGCTGCAGCTCGCGCCGAAATCAGCGTGCGGGACCGTTGGAGGAGCACCGTCATACGCGCGTCGCGCGGCGCGTACGTGGGCGGCGGACTTCACGGCCCCTTCCCTGCCGGGAACGTCTACCGTGTCCCCGCTTCCGCACCCCGCGGCCGCGACGCAAGCCGCCGCGAGCGCGGCGATCAGACCCGCTCGATTCGAACTGCGCATTTCTTGAAATCCGGTTCCTTGCTGATGTTATCCATGCAATCGAGGGTCAGCACGTTGGGCAGTCGGGCCTCGTCGAAGAACGGGATGAAGACCGATCCCTGCGGAGGCTTGCCTCTGCCGTCGACCATGGCCGGCAGCTCCAGCCTCCCTCGACGACTCACCACGCGGACCATCTGGCCCGAGCCGATCCCCAGGCGCTGGGCGTCGGCCCGGTTGACTTCTACGTAGCCTTCCGTGACCGCCTGGTGCAGCTGCTTGACACGTCGGGTCATCGAGCCTGTATGCCAGTGCTCGAGGACACGGCCCGTACACAACCAGAACGGGTACTCCTCGTCGGGCGACTCGGCCGCCGGGTGCCACGGCCGCAGCCAGAACGCCGCCCGCTCGCCGTAACCCTTCGCCTTGTAAAAGTGGACGCCGCGGCTCTTCTGCACGTACGGATCGTATCCGGCGGCGTAGCGGTAACGCGTCTCGACGCCGTCGACCACCGGCCACAAGAGTCCGCGTGCCTCCTTCAGCTGCTCGTAAGAGCCCACGTCTTTGCCGAGTCCCAGCGTGAAGCTCCTATACTCCTCGTACATGGGCTCGTGCCAATCGTCCTCCGGCCACGGGAACAGGTGCTCCATCCCCATCCGCTTGGCCACCTCGATGATCTGCCAGGCATCCTCTTTAGCCTCGCCGGGGGGATCGATCGCCTTGTTCCACTGCTGAGTGCGACGCTCTGAGTTTCCGAACACACCCTCGCGCTCCACCCACGCCGCGGCCGGCAGTACCAGGTCCGCTACCTCGGTGGACGGCGTCGGGTAGATGTCGCTGACGATCAGGAACTTGCCGTCGCCGGGCTCGCGCTGGATACGGTTCAGGTTCGGGATGCTCACCCACGGGTTGGTGGTCTGCGTCCACATCACCTTCACGTCGCCGCGCATGAAGGCGCGGAACATGTCCATCGTGTGGTAGCCGGGCCGAGGCGGGATGGTGCCCTCGGGCAGTCCCCAGATCTCCTCCGCCTTCGCCCGGTGCTCGGCGTTCATCACCACCATGTCGGCAGGCAGCCGATGCGCCAGCGTGCCGACCTCGCGTACCGTTCCGCACGCCGAGGGCTGGCCAGTGAGGCTCCACGGGTTAGCGCCGGGGCGGCTGATCTTTCCGGTGATCAAGTGAAGATCGGTGATCAGGTTGTTCATCCAGGTGCCGCGGACGTGCTGGTTCACGCCCATGCACCACAGGCTCACCGTGCCGCGTCCCGGATCGCCGTACATCTCAGCCAGCGCATGGATCTGCTGGACCGGCACGCCTGATATCTCGCTCACACGCTCCGGCGTGTAATCGGCTAGGAATTCCTCGAGCTCGTCCAACGACGAGTCGCGACCCTGATCGCGGAAGAGGTAACGTTCTGCGGGCACGGCGTCGGGGGTGAGCGCCAGGCCGTCCTCGCCCCAACACCCGTAGCCGATTTGCTCGAGATCTTCGATCCCACGCTTGAAGATCACATTCTCGCGCACGAACGCGTTGTTCACGTGACCGTTGCGCAGCAACAGGTGAAGTATGCCGTTGGCGATAGCCAGGTCGCTGTTCGGAGTGAACTCCACGTACATGTCCGCGTAGTCCGTGGAGGGTGTACGTCGGGTGGCTATGTCGATGATGCGGACGCCGGGGTTCTCGCGTTTGTTCGCCAGGATGCGCGAGAACAGCACCGGGTGCATCTCCGCCATGTTGTTGCCCCAGAGGACGAAGTCGTCACCGGCCTCGAAGTCCTCGTAGCAACCCATCGGCTCGTCGCTCTGGAACTGCGTCATGAAGCCGGTGACGGCGGACGCCATGCAGAGTCGCGCGTTGGGCTCGACATTGTTGCTGCGCATGCCGCCGCGGAACCACTTCGAAGCCGCGTAGCCGTCGAACACGGTCCACTGACCCGACCCGTAGATGGCCACCGACTCGGGGCCGCCCTGATCCAGCGCCTCCTGGTATTTCGAGGCGACCAGCTCCAGCGCCTCGTCCCAGGAGATCCGTTTCCAGTCGTTCCCCTCCCGGAGCATCGGGTACTTCAGCCGGTCCGCGCCGTACAGCATGCCGGGCAAGTGGTACCCCTTCACGCACATCAGGCCGCGGTTCACCGGGCTCTTCTCGTCGCCCCGCACCGCAATGACTGTACCGTCCTTCACGCCGACCTCGACACCGCAGCCGGTGCCACAGTATCGGCACGGGGCCTTGGACCACTTCAAGTCGGGGTCTGCCAGCGCGTCCCCTGCGCCGCGGAGGCGCTGTGCCTGCTCACGGTCGGCGCACGAGAACGCGACGACGCCCGCTGCCGACGCACCCACGGTCTTCAGGAACTTCCTCCGTCTCATGACGACTTTTCCTTATGCGTTGAGATCGTGGTCACAGCCCGTCAGTTCTGTTGCCCGCGCCCGTAGCGGCGCTCCATCTCATCCCGGATTCGTTCGGCCTGCGCCTCGGCCCCTTCCTCGAACCACACGTGCTCCGGACGAGCGAGGATCTCTTCGATGAGCGCAGAGACAGCCCGCGCCTCGGTCCTCAGTCCCGTCTGCATGGCGTGGTCTACTATCTCGCGCGCCTGCGGGATGAGTTCCATGTAGAAGCGCTCGGCGACCTCGTACATGCCGTGCCAGTGCGTGTAGTCCGGCGCCATCATCGACGCGCCGTGGCGCGCGCGGCGGCCCTCGTGGTGCCACAGATAGAACCACGTCCACTCGATCTCTTCATCGAAGTTCGTCGGCGTGCGCAGTTCGTTGGAAACCAGGGCACCCATGATCGCGAGGCCGGGCTTCGCGAATTTCTCGTTATACAGAATGACCAGATCGTCGTACTGCCTGTAGAACGAATTGACATAGTCGTCGGTGTGGCAATGCGAGCACACCTCCTTCATGCGGTCCCGCTTCTGATTCGCCGAATCGTGGATCAGCGAGCGCCGCGTCTCCGGGTCGGTCTCTGTCACGATGTTGTGGTTTACGTCGGTGTCCATCACCAGGCTTACCGCCGGGCGGTTGGTCCACGAGATCCGCTCGCCTGGATCGTGCGTGATGCGAGCTCCGTTCCGGATGTTCCCGGACATGTGACACGTGGCGCACGTGGGGGCGGCGGCGTAGTCGATGCCCAGCACCCACTCCGCCGCGCCCAGGTTCATGTCGTCCTTCAGATCCCGGAACGCTATGCCGTGCTTCGACTCCTCGTAGACCTCCTTCTGGGGGTGGTCCGGACCCAGATGGCACTTGCCACAGTTCTCCGGCTGCCGGGCCCGCCGCGGCGAGAAGTCGTGCCGGCTGTGGCACGCCGTGCATGATCCCCGAGTACCGTCCAGATTCAGACGGCCGATCCCCGTGTTGGGCCACGTGCCGGCGTACAACCGCGGACGGCCGTCCTCGTCGTGGACGATTCGGCCAACCGCGTCCAGGTTCGTCGGGCGCCCTTCCGCATCGGGCTCGAGATCGTCCACGGTTATGACGCCGCCATCGGTAGACAGGAGGCCCACCTTGGAACCGTGGCACTGCTGGCACCCCGAGTGGGCGCTGGCGAAGCCATCGACGGCCTCCACGACCTTGCCCGGCGTGGGGGAATGGGGACTGAACACCATCCGCGCGCCCTCCACCGTCTCCGCCAGGAAGTTGTCCAACGACGCGAGGATGTTCCCGGCAGCGGCATGATGGCTCTGGGCGAACTCCATCGCCTCGTGGTCATGACAACGCGAGCAGTCGCGGGGTGTGACGATCGTCGCAATCTGCTCGCCGTGGTGCAGATAGCTGTCCGCTTCCTCGAGGTCGGCCTGGTGGCATTCCAGGCACCCCACGCCTTTCTCTGCGTGAGTGCTGCCTTCCCAGTGGGTCACGATCCCGGGGTTCTCCTCGGCGTGGCACTCCACACATTCCCTCGACGCCGCGGGGACGGAGATGTGCGGAGCCCTGAGGCCCGCCTCCTCGGCCTTTCGCGCCGTCTCCATCCACTGGACCAAGATCAGAGAGAGCAGAAAGAGGCCGCCGAGCGCGGCGATGACGATGCGTTTGGTCTCGAGACTCATGGATCTCCCCTATACATACGATCTCAGTAATTCTGCCGGGTCACCGCTCATGAGCCAGCCGAGGGCTTCCCTTCTCTACAGCGTCCGTTCAGTGCCTGACCATTGCCTCCCACAGCGTCATCACGATGATCGCCAGGACGGCGAGGATGCCCACCCATACACTGACTTCCTGGAATCTCGTGTGCTTCCGGATCCACTGATCGATGAAAGGCCAGCCAAACATCACAAACACGATGAACCCCATGCTCAGCACAGCCGCTGTGCCGCTAAAGAGCTTCAGCCAACGGAAAGCGACGTAGAAGAACCACTCCGGCTTGATCACCTCCGGCGTCTGCAGCGGATCCGCCTGGGGACCCAGGGTGGCCGGTAGGATGGTAGCCAGCGTGCTGAGGAGGATCATCAGCACGAGCCCGATGATCAGCTCCGTGTATAGGTGTTCCGGGAAAAAGTTGAACGTCTTCGCAGTCCCCGTCTCTTCGTCCTTGAACCGAAACTCGGTGACGCCCTGCAGCCGGATGACCGTGATGTGCACTGCGATCAGGAACACGATCGTCACCGGTAGTATGGCGGCGTGAAGGACGAAAAAGCGTGACAGCGTCGCCTGGTTGTAACTGTCCCCCGCTAGCATCATTCGCTTCATGAACCCGCCGATCACCGGCACCGTGTCGGTGATGTTAGCCCCGACCGTAGCCCCCCAGAAACTCAGTTGCTCGTAGACCAAGCTGTATCCGGTGAAGCCCGTGAGCAGGGTGCAAAACAGCAGGCACATGCCGACCAACCAGTTGATCTCGCGCGGCTTCCGGTACGCGCCGGTGAAGAATACCCGAATCTGATGCAGAATCACCGCCACGATCATCAAGGTGGCGGCCCACTTGTGCACGCTGCGGATGTACCACCCGAACGAAACTTCGCGCGTGATGAACTCCACCGACTCGTAGGCGGTCGCCGGCGAAGCTTCGTAATAGAATGCCAGAAGGATGCCGGTGAAGATCTGGACGATGAACAGGTAGGCGGGCGTGCCTCCGAGGGCGAACCACCAGCGCTTCAGATGGTACGGGACCGGTTCGTTGGTAAGCTCCCTGAATTGCCTGCCGCTTACCGGAAGACGCTCACCGACCCAGCGACGAACAATGTTCATTGTAGCCGTTTCTCGCTTCGTGCTCAGCGCCTGCCAGACTCAAGCCTCGCGGCCCGCGCTCCGTGTTCGGCCGCCAAGGCAGGGGTCGTGCCCTGGCCCGCTGATGCAATCCTCGCCGTCGACAACACCGCTTCTCTGTTCCGCTTCTACCAAGCTCGGTGGCGGGACGGCGATGTGGAGGATCCCGTTCTCGACTCTCAGGTCGTAGCGCCCGAGCGTCTGGCCCGCTTCGCCCGGCGGTCCTGATATGGCCTTCCCTGAGGGATCGAAGACGCCGCTGTGACAAGGACAGAAGAAGCGATTGTTCTGCTCCTCCCACCGTACCTGGCAACCGAGATGCGGGCACGTGCTGGAAAGCGCGATAAAATCGTCGGCATCGCCGTTGCGGCTGCGACGCGTGATGTTGATGGTTTCGCCGGAGGGTCCCCGATACCTGACCGCCTCCCCAACCTTGATCCCATCGACCTCGCTCACGAACTGCCACGTCAGGTCGCCCCTCGTCGCGGGATACAGGAACCGGCCGGCGACGGCGACGAAGCTACCGTAGCCGCCCACCAAACCCGCGGTCATGGCGACCCGGGAGGCGTTCTTCAGGAACCCCCGCCGGTCGTTGGCTTCGGACCCGTCTGCACCACCGCGCTTCTCTTCGTCCGCCATCTTAATCTCCCTCGAGGCTGGTCCATGGCGGTCCATCCCCGCTCGATGACAGCATACGGCCGCCACAGAGCCGAGCGTAGCTTCGCTGTGTCGATGATTGGGCTGGGCTGTTCTCGAACCGCGCTCCGGTTCGCGCGTGGCGAACCGGGGGTCCATCGCACTTGATTATCACTTGCTTGTCATGAATATTGCCCCGGGGCCGGCCTGTCAATACGCTCGGATTCAGGGACGGAGTGGCCCTCCAACTCGTGCGGCTGTTTCCCCAACCGTCTGCTCTTGTGGGCTCCGGGGCCGAAGGCTTCCAGACCCGTGTACGCTCATCACACTGGAGGTGGGGTATGTCGCGCCGCGCAATACGAATCCGCGTTCCGGTTGCGGTTCTTCCGCTCACGTTTTTGCTGATCGGCGCTCTCGCGGGATCGCTGCAGGCGCAGGAGGTCAAGAAGTACCCTGAGTTTCGCTTCGATGGCCAGTTCCGCCTGCGCGGCGAGGCGGACCGCCGGACGGCGGGTGTGGACCCTGACTTCGCGACGCTCTCACGGATCCGGGCCGGTGTCGAGGCGAGCCTCACGGACTGGATCCGCGCCTATATCCAGCTCCAGGACGCGCGGGCCTGGGGTTCAGAGCTGAACACTCTGACCGATGCCGGCGCCGACAATTTCGACATGCACCAGGGCTATGCCGAGCTCGGCAAGACCGATGCGTTCGCCACGCGGCTGGGGCGACAGGAAATGCCCTTGGCGGATGAGCGGTTGATCGGGGCTGTTGGCTGGAGCAACACCGGCCGCTCGTTCGATGGGGTACGCATGTCCGGCGAGGCCGACGGATTCAAGTGGACGGCCTTCTGGCACAACATCGCCGAGCGCGATTCATTGCTGGTGGTGGGCCTCCATCCCCAGCTGAACCAGGGCATCAACGACGACGGGTGGCTCATCGGCGCCTTCGCATCACGCAAGTTCGGCAACGTGACCTCAGAATTGACGGCGCTGCTCGATCGAGACGCGGTGACGGACGAGTCGTACACGGTGAACCTGCGCCTGCACGGTAGGTCCGGGACTGACCGCGGCGCCTGGTTCGCCAGCGGCAAGGCGGGGCTCGCGATCGGCCGCGGCACTGTGGCCGCGCAGTTGGATTATCTCTCCGGCGACGACGACCTCGACGACGACCAGACCAAGGCGTTCAACACGCTGTACGGGACGAACCACAAGTTCTACGGCTACATGGACTACTTCCTGGCCATCCCGTCCCAGCTCGATCAAGCGGGACTCGTAGACGCCATTCTCAGAGGGTCACTGAACACATCCGATAACACGACGGTCCGGCTCGACCTGCACCGCTTCCTGACCGCGGAGGAGCGGGATGGCGAAACGGGTCTAGGAACCGAGCTGGACTTGGTCGGTCGTTGGCGCTTTGCTGCACCCGGCAACCTGGAGTTGGGCTTTGGCGTCTTCGTGCCGGAGGAGCTGATGAGCGGACTCTTCCCGGCGTTCGAGAACGGGAAGAAGACAACTTGGTGGGGTTACGCACAGTTCATCCTGAACTGGCCGTGATTCTGCGAGGACGATCCGAGGCGGCAGTGAGGTGGGTTGCATCAGTCTAGAGGCGCTCGCTATGGCTGGGCCGGAACGATTCGCTACAAATCTCCTCCCAGGGTCATGATATAGAGTTCGCCGAGCGCGTCCTCTCCGAACGAGCTGACCGACGGTCCCGGGAAGAGCTCGGCCGACCAATCTCGCTGATCGACCGCCTGGCCGCCACCGAAGCGGAAGCTCCTCACCCAGTCCGAACAGAAGTCTGCGTACAAGTAGTGTCCGACTAGCTGCGTGACCTTCGATCCACGATAGA
>JBDHHL010000060.1:0-13922 GCA_039589375.1 Gemmatimonadota bacterium
GAATTCGGGATCGCTGAAGCGGCCACCAACTATACGGCGGCAACGGGTACGACCGTGTACGTCGGCACGCCGAAGTACATGTCGCCAGAGAAGGCGCGCGGCCAGCGCGTAGACCACCGCTCCGACATCTACTCGCTCGGCGTGACCCTTTACGAGATGGCAACCGGCCAGCCGCCCTTCGTTGGGCGCGACTGGTTCGAGCTGGGGCGAAAGCACATCGAGGAGCTTCCTCCGCTGCCGCGCGAGCGCAATCCGGAACTCAGCAAGGAGATCGAGAAGATCATCCTGCGCTGCATGCAGAAGATCCCCACGGACCGCTACCAGAACGCGGATGAGCTACGCGCCGACCTGGCGGCGGTGGTGGGCGGCACGCAGAGCTCGGTCGTCGTCACCGTTGCAGCCGGCGAGCCGCGCGTAGCGAGGACCCCTACGCCTTCGGACGGACGGACGCCTTCGGCAGAACGGGCGCCAGGCGAGGGCCCCCCCGTATTCGCCGCCGGCCGACAGCACTTGCCCACCAAGCGGCGCCGTCCCTGGGCATGGCTTGCCGCCGCAGCCGTCTTGGTCGGCGCAGTGGCATCGTACGCGGTAGATCTGGGCGGGTTCCGCATGATGGGAGAAGGGCAGTTTCCGGCCCTCGCCGCGTTGCCTCTGATAGGTAGCGGGAACGTCTACGCCACCGATCTGGATTACGCCAGCGTCGAGGGCGGCGCCGACGTGGAGGACGTTACCTTCGAGGTGATTTTCAGTAGCCCCATCGATCCCGGTACGGCCAGCAGCGAGAACGTGGAGCTGCTCGGCCCGGACTCGAGACCGGTGCGCGCCGAGATCACTGTCGCCAACGCCGGCCGGCTCATCGTCATCAGACCGGCAGAGCGGCTCGCCTACGAATCCGAATACAGGGTTCGAATCGGTGCCGGCCTGTTGAGTGCCGGCGGCGCATCGATACTCCAGAACTCGCGGGCGACAGAGGCGGGCGCATCGTTACACTTCCGGACACGACTTGCACCGCCCGATATGGACGCGCCGTTCGTCGCCGGGAGTGTTCCACCAAACGACGCTCAGGGCGTCGCGGTGGATCAACCGCTGACGCTCACGTTCAGCGAGGAGGTCAATCCGTCCACGATTAGCTCGTCGAGCGTGCGGCTACGGGACCCGCAAGGAAGCTTCCTCGAGATCCAGGTCCTGCTGGCCAACGATCGACTGACCGCTCAGATAGAGCCCGTAGAGGGATTGCAGGAGGGGACGGACTACGCCCTGTTCGTCACTGCGGCCATAACCGACTGGGCGGGTAACGCGCTCGTCGCCGACAGCATCTCCTTCTCTACCTTGGCCGCTGTCCCGGAGCCCGGACCGACGGGCCCGGCGACGCTCAGCGTCAGCGTGCTGCCGCCGCAGGCCACTTACCGTGTACAGCTGGTGCTGGACGGCCGAACGATCGGCTACATGCCGGTCACGAACCTGCAGATTTCGCCGAACCAGCAGCATCGCGTAGAGCTGCTCGGCACCGACCTCAACTCGTCCTATACCGTCTCGCTACACACGCGGCAGATCATGCTCGAACCCGGCCAGCACTTCGAGGTCAGGCAGGAAGTCCCGCCGTTCGGGTCATTGACCGTATCCTCCGAGCCGTACGCCGACGTGTTCATCGACAACGTGCGAGTCGGCTCGACGCCGCTGGCCGGCTTCGTCTTGATGGCTGGCGAGCACGACCTGGAGTTGTACCCAACGTTCGAGCACGAGCGGAACTACAGCGTCTTCAGGCAGACGATACAGATCCCGCCGTTCAGCGATCTCAATCTCGGCAGACTCAACCTGCCGCCGAAATGAAGGGGCATCCGGCGCCATGAACCTCGAGCTCGTCGTCCAGCAAGGTGATCAGCCCGGTCGCATCTTCGCGATCGCGGAAGGTGACCGGAAGACGATCGGGCGCGCGCCGGACTGCGACATTCGCCTTCCGGATCAGGGTGTGTCGCGCCGCCACTGTACAGTCGAGAACGTCGGCCGCAGGCTCGAGGTCGTCGATCTCCAGTCGGCAAACGGCAGCTACATCAACGGCGAGGCGGTCGAGCGAGGCTTTCTGGCTCAGGGCGACGAGCTGGCCGTCGGCCCGGCGATCCTCTCGTGTCGCGCCAAGGAGGAGGTCAGGGTCGGTCGCATGCCGGGCGAGGCGACGCTCGCCTATCGGGAAGAAGGAACGATGACGGTCCTGCGAAAGCGGATCGACACCCAGTTTCCCGGCATGGCGGCCGCGGTACCGGAGCACCTGGAGGACATGGACAACCTGCAGCGCGCTCAGCAAAACCTGGCCACGGCCTATCAAGTCTCGAAGCTGCTCTCGAGCGCTCGGAACATCGAGGGGCTGTTCGAGGGCATCATCGACTCGATCTTCGCGGCGCTGAACGCCGACCGCGCGGCGCTGCTCCTCGAGGACGGCGACGAGATGTCGGACGATCTGAAGGTCGTCTCGGCCCGGGCGCGTTCGTACAGCCAGCAGCCGGAGGAGATCGCGGTCAGCCGCACGGTGGTGCGGGATGTGCTCGACCACGGCGTCTCTTCCCTCAGCCAGGACGCGACCGCAGACGCTCGCTACCGCGCTGGCCAGAGCATCATCCAGCAACAGATCCGTGCCGTGATGTGCGCCCCCGTCGCCACGGACGACAGCATCCTCGGCGTGCTCTACGCCGACAGCCGCAGCCTGACGGGCGCATTCTCGGAGGCGGACCTAGAGCTGCTGGCCCTCATAGGCAACCAGGCCGGCGTGGCGATCCATCGTGCCCAGCTCATCGCACAGCTAGAGAAGTTCTTCTTCGATACGATCCGGGCCATCGTAGCGACCATCGACGCCAAGGACGGATACACGCATCGGCACTCGGAACGCGTCGCAGCGTTCGCCGCCCGTGTGGCCGGCGAACTCGGCATGGGGCAGGAGCAAATAGAGGCAGTGAAGCTCTCTGCGCTGCTGCACGACGTAGGCAAGATCGGCGTGCCGGAGTCGATCCTGAACAAGCCGGGCAAGCTGACCGTTGAGGAGTTCGACGAGATCAAGAAACACCCGGTTCACGGCGTCGACATCTTGAAGCACATCAAGAGCCCGCGGTTCGAGGCGATCATTCCGGGAGTCCGGCACCATCACGAGAAGTGGGACGGTTCCGGGTATCCGGACGGCCTCGGCGGCGAGGACATACCGTTCCTCGGCCGGCTACTGGCCGTCGCCGACGTCCTGGACGCGCTGAGCTCGGATCGCTCTTATCGTAGAGGGCTAGGGTTCGATAAGACGGTGGAGATAATCGAACAGGATGCGGGCAAGCACTTCGACCCACGCATCGCCGAGGCCGCGTCCACGTTGCACGAGCGCGGCGAGTTGGAGGTCCCCGCCGAGTGGATCGAGCCCGAATCAGAGCCCGCCGGTCTAGCAGACACGGTCGAAAGCTAGTCGCGCCGCCGAAACAGGCGGCCTCCCGGAAGGTGCCGCCCCAGATTCGCTATCCTCTCCTCCAGCGTCTGCCCCGGCGCCGACGGCAGCATCAGCGATGCCGCGAGCAAGCCCAAACCGACATAGACAAGCCAGCGCTGCCCCAGCCTATCAGAAGCCAGCGCCAGCGTTGCACCCACGAACAGCAGCGTCAGCTTGAGCTTGAGAAGAATCAGCTACTTCCTTTCTTGCGCTTCGATTCCAAGAACCCGCGCACGCCCTCTCGGTAGTCCTCGGTCATACGCGCCAACACGTTGATGTCCGCTCCGGCCCTGATCGCTGCCTCGAACGAATGGCGCTCCGTCTGATATATCAGCCGCTTCGAGAGCGCCATGGCGACGGAGCTCCGCGCCGCCAAGTCTTCAACGAACTCGCGGCTTGCTTGTTCGAATTCGCTTGCAGGAAACACGTGCTGGACCAGGCCGTAGCTCTCCGCGGTTCTCGCGTCCACGATGCGCCCGGTCGTGACCAAGTCGAACGTGCGTTTCTCTCCTACGGCGCGCCGCAGCATGGTGATCACCATAGCCGGCACGAAGCCGATCTTCACCTCCGGATAGCCCAGCCGGGCGTCTTCCGATGCCAGCACGACGTCGCACGCCGTCGCCAGCCCGCACCCGCCGGCTACAGCGTGGCCGTGCACCGCCGCGACGATCGGCGTGTCGATGCGCCGGAAGATTAGAAACAGGTCGCCCAGAGCATCGGCGTCGGCCATCTGCTCCTCGACACCCGCGTCCATCATGTCGGAGAGCGACTGCAGATCCATTCCCGCGCAGAAGTCGCTCCCTTCCCCGCGCAGCAGGATGGCGCCGACCCGCTCGTCGGCGTCCGACCACGCCGCCGCGTCCGCCAGTTCATCGATGAGGACAGCGCTCAAAGCGTTGCGCTTCTCTGGACGGTTGAGCGTTATAGTCGCGACACCGCTCGTGCCGTCGATCTCAACGACGAGGGATTCGTAGCCTTCGCTCGATTCCATTTTCCGCGCCTTCCTCCGGCCTGCCCGGTCGGGGCTGCTTACTCCCGGAGCCACCTTCTGCTGAAATACGCACCTACCCCCAGAACCACGAACCCTATGACCCCAAGCGCCAGGATCCCGAGGTCGTAGATCGAACGGGCAAGCGTGACGACAACGATGACGATGGTCGCCAGGACGAGCCCGATGATCACTGCCCGGATTCGCATTAGACCTCCCGTCGCTGCATCGTTAGGCCTGGGCTTCCGCCCGCTTCGCCGCCTGCTCCGAAGTGCGCACGCGGTCCTCTCGGTCCGGTCGGCAACCACCAGACTCTATATGGAAGATAACATCCGGGCTGACGCGAATAAAACCGGCCAGGACGTGTACCCGTAGTAGAAGTACGGGAGCCTCGATCTCGTTCCGACACCGTGTTCGGCGGTGACCCCAGCCATCCGCTCGAGCTCCGTGCCCAGCCATTGGAGGGCCTGATGGCCGTTTCAGAGTGTCGGAGGACCGAGGCAGTCCGCACACACCGGCGGCGGATCAAGAAGCCGATCCCAGTCCAGCGCAGCTTACTCACCATCACTCTAGTGGCGGGGCCGGCCGTTCTCTGCGTCTTCGCCGGGTCCGCGGCAGCACAAGAGGTCAAGAGCTGCCTCGAGTCGGAAATCGTGTTCGAGACGGGCACGCTGGAGAAGATCGTGCGGCAACCGCAAGAAGTTCTGGAGAACGAAGAGAGTTTCTGGGCGGACGAGAAACCGCAGATCTACACACGCGCGTGGGCCGAAGGTGTCAACGCGAAGATATCGTATGACCGCTGGCGCAACCAAGTACGTCAGCTGGCTGAGCTAACCCCCGCCGAACGGGGTCGGCACCCTCTGCTCAGCATGACCGATGCGATCATCGCAAAGAAGCAGGAGTTCCTGGCAGAAGCGATTCCTCACATCTGTTCGTATGTGGCCGAAGGTACCAGCCTGGACATCCCGGTCTATTTCACGGCATTCGTGCCGCCCCGCTCGTTCGTGTCGGGCGGCGTCGTGATCAACGTCTCGGCCCCGTACTGGATGGGAAATGCAGACAACATACTGAACAACCTGACGCACGAGATCTTCCACGTCGGTTATTCACGGATGCGCGCTGGCAGAAGCGAATCGCCTCTAGATGACGATCAGCTCTACGGCATGCTCGATGCCCTCCAGAACGAGGGCACGGCAACCTACGTCGGGTACCAGGCCGTAGCGGCCTTCCCCGCGCCCGGCGAACGAGACTACCGGATGCTGGAGAACCCGGCTCACGTCAGGCGGTTACTGGGAGAGTTGAACGATCTGTTCGCACAAGTGGGCGCGCTGCCGCAGGATGACCTGCGCCGGCTCGCTTGGCGCGTGGGCGTCACACGGAGGGGTTACTACATCGTTGGAGCGATGATGGCGAAGACGATAGATGCCGAGCTCGGCAGAGACGAACTCATCCGGACCCTAGCCGTCGGACCGGTCTCGTTCGTTCAGCTCTACAACTCTCTCGTGTCCGAAGATAGAACGGTCCACTACTCGAACGACTCCAGCGATGGGGGAAGCTGAACGCGCGCTCCGCCTGGCGGCCACGTCAGCGCGACCGCATCTTGACGAACGATGACCGCCCAACTGAATCGTGTCGCAGCCGCTCTGGCCGATCGCTACACGATCGAGCGCGAGCTGGGGAGCGGTGGCATGGCCACCGTCTACCTGACCCGCGACCTAAAGCACGACCGTAGCGTCGCGGTCAAAGTCCTGCGGGCGGACTTGGCCGCTGCAGTTGGGTCGGAGCGTTTTCTGCGCGAGATCAGGATCACCGCCCAGCTCAATCACCCTCACATCCTCCCGCTACTCGATTCCGGGGAAGCCAACGGCGTCCTGTACTATGTGATGCCTTACGTGACGGGGGGATCGCTGCGTCCCTGCCTGGGCGGAGAGACACGACTCCCGCTCGAGGCGGCGCTCCTCATCACCCGGCAGGTTGCCTCGGCACTCGATTACGCGCACCGCCGCCAGGTCATACACCGCGACGTAAAGCCCGAGAACATCCTCTTCTCCGAAGGACACGCGGTCGTCTCCGACTTCGGCATCGCCAAGGCGGTCAGCACGGTCGGCCGCGAGGCCCTGACTCGCACCGGCGCGCCGCTGGGAACGCCGGGCTATATGAGCCCTGAGCAGGCGATGGGGGTGACCGATCCGGACGAGCGCACCGACGTTTACAGCCTCGCCTGCGTGGTCTACGAGATGCTGATCGGCGCGACGCCGGCCGTGTGGCCGTCCGACGACGACGTGCGGCTGGGACGGCTGTCCGATGCACCGCACGAGCATCGGGAGCTGCTCGACGCTCTGCCGGGCCGCGTCGAACAGGCGTTGACCCAGGCGTTGGCGGTCAGACCCGCCGACCGGTTCGCCGAACCGGGCGAGCTGGCCCAAGCGCTTGAGGCGGCGACGGAGAGTGGGCTAAAGTTCAGCGACGCCGAGGTACGCCAGATCATCGGGCGAGCGGCGGAGCTGCAGGCGGAACAGCCCACCGAAGGGGGCGCGCTGTCCATCGGCGCCGTCGAGCAGGTCGCGGCAGAGGTCGGCATCCCGCCCCAGCACGTGCGCGAGGCGGCGCGCGAGCTCGAGCGGCATCCCGCCGCGGCGCCGCCCGCTACCCGGAGCGGTCCGCCGAAGTTCTTCAAGAGCGACAAGCTGCGCTACACGCGGATCGTCGACGGCGAGGTGCCGGAGTCGGCGCACGAGGCGCTGGTGGAGGAGATCCAGAGGACGCTCGACATCGCCGGGCACGTATCCAGCGTTGGGAAGTCGCTCACCTGGAGTCCCGCCGCGCAGGGACAAGAAGGCCGAAAACTGGTGGTTACGATTACTCCCGAGGCTGGTGAAACGCGGATTCACATCGAGGAGCGCCAGGAGCTGGCGGGCTGGAGGCTGTTCATTCCCGGCTGGGGTGCCGCGCTCGGCGCACTCACGACACTCCCCATCTGGACCTTGGTTGGGGATGACCCGAACCCGATCTTGTTGGCCCTGACGCTTGGCTTCGCCGTGGCGGGAGGCGTCACGACGGCGAACCTGATCCTGTGGACCGGCGCCCAGCGGAAGCATCCCCAACTCGAGCAGCTCGCCGATCGATTGGCGACGGTTGCCGAACGCGCCGCGCGGCCTGGCCTGGCGGGTCCCGCGCGGGATCCGCGTTCCCTGCCGAGGTGAGCTACCGGTCGCTGCGAAGGCCAACAAGATGGGGCTGGATCGGTGCATTAATCGTCAGTGGCCCGGCACCTTTCTCCCCTCAGCTGGTTCCCTCAGGCACGCCGGAAGAAGGCTGCGCTTCCACAGGGGCCCGTTTGACTACACTTCGCGACGGGGAACACGGGGAGCCGGTTCCGCACGGACCTCACACGACTACGGGAGCGCTCTCTTGCCATGAAGGAAGAGTAGAGGCCTTCCCGTCTGCAGCAGGTCCGGATGGACTCGTCATGGAGGCGCGCCCGCCAAGGCCCAAGATCCGTTCTCTCCAGCCCGATCCCCTCCCCCATCCACCCTTTCTCACCAAATTCGCCCGGTCCGCCCGAACCCCCCTTCTTCCCAAAGAACTTCACAGGCACCGATTCGTTCTTCTTCCTTTCCTCCAATCCAATCCCTTCCACCCATACCTCAACTCCTGTAGATTGTGACCTCATTTGACCATGAACAGGAGTCGAAATGCAAAAGAACTCGGCCGCAATCGCTTGGTTGATCCATCTCGTTTTTCTGGCGGGATGCGGGCCCGCTTCTGACACGCTGACCCAGTACGGCGAGGAGTTGACGCTGACGGAGACCACCAGCGTCTCGGCAATCCTGGGCGATCCCGAGGCGTATATCGGAGAGCAGGTCCTGGTGGAAGGAACCGTTGTGGACGTCTGCGAGATGCGCGGATGCTGGCTCGCGGTGGCAGGGGAGAATGACGGCGAACAACTCAGGGTCAAAGTCGAAGACGGCGTCATCGTCTTCCCCATGACGGCTCGCGGTCTCCATGCCCGGGTGGAGGGAATCGTAGAGAAGCTCGAATACACCATGGAAGATGCTCTGGAAAGGGCCCGCCATGAAGCTGAGGAGCACGGAACCGAGTTCGACCCCTCAACCGTTACCGGCCCCGAGGTCTCCTATCAACTCAAGGGCCTCGGCGCTCTGATTGGGGACCCCCAGTAAGCCCAAGCCATGGTAACAGTCAAATGGCGTAAGTGGAACCGGCTCATTCACCGGGACCTTGGATACCTCTGCATAGGCCTGACCATCATCTACGCCGTGTCCGGGGTGGCGGTGAATCACATGAGGGATTGGAACCCCAACTTCAAGGTGACCGAGTCGCAGCGAAACGTCGGACCCGTGCGGGCTGAGGACCCCCGGGCACCGGAAGTCGTGGGGGGGATACTTCAGCAGCTTGGACTCGATCCGAGCTACAGAGATAGCTTCCGCCGGGATGAAGCCACGTTGGAGATCTTCATCGAGGGTGGCACGGTGGCGGTTGATCTCCCAACCGGGAAGACGGTTCTCGAGGCGGTGAAGGATCGGCGAGTCCTGAAGGAAGCCAACTTCCTGCACCTGAACCAGCCCAGGGGCCTCTGGACCTATATGGCGGACCTATATGCCGTGGCGCTCCTCGTGCTGGCGGTCACGGGCATGTTTGTCATCAAGGGAAAGAAGGGGATCACAGGCCGAGGGGCCTGGCTAACGGCTGTCGGGGCTGTGATACCGATAGTCTTTCTCTGGCTATACCTGTAATCTCGGGCTCAGGGTCGGCTATTCTCCATCCCCAACCCTTCATCCCTGGGATGTTAGCAGCGGCCCAAGACGGGCCAGTTGGAGGGCTGGCATCGATTGGCCGGCCTCCCCGTTGGCTTTCAGGGCCCTCCGCTCAAATGCGCCTGCAACTACTTCACGGAAGCACCCCTGGTGCGGGCATCGTCCAAATATCGAGGTTGCCGCTGCGGTCGGACGTGAAGGCGATAGTGGAGCCATCCGGCGACCAACACGGCTGCCACTCGTTGAAGGCTCCATCGGTGATCTGAGTCGTCGCTCCGGTCTCGACGTTCACCACGTAGAGGTGCCGCCTTCCATCCGTATCGGAATTGAAGACGACGTGCGTTCCATCCGGTGACCAGTTGGCCCAGTCGCTTCGGCCGAGCCCGGTCGTGATTCGCCGCGCCTCGCCGCCTGCTCGCGATACGACCCAGATGCCTTGGTTCCCGTCGCGTTCTGACGTGTACGCGATCGTGGCACCGTCCGGCGACCAGCACGGATGCGTGTCAAACGCGTCGCCCCGCGTGAGCTGACGGGCTTCGCCCGTTTCCATGGAAATGACCGATATGTGCCCGCCGCTCATAAATGCGATCTCACTGCCATCTGGAGACCAGTGGGGATGGACTTCGACCTGGGCAGTGGAGGTCAGTCGACTGACTAACTTGCTCGGTACGTCCACGATCCACAGGTCCGGCGGCCCGCCTGCCTGGCTGGCGTCGAACACCAGTGAGGATCCGTCGGGTGACCAGGCCATGTGCAGGTCACCGTCCATGCCACCGACCAGGGATGTCACTTCACCGCTCGCAGCCGACAGCATATACACCGCTCGTGCGCCGTCTCTGGTGGATGTGAACGCTATGGTCGCTCCATCAGGCGACCAGCGGGGGTGGTAGTCCATCCCCGAGTCTGTGGTGATCTGTCGGGTTCCCTGCCCACTGGCGGAGGCTGCTGGGACAGCGAAAGTCGCCAGAAGCAACACGAATGATAGTGTTGCGAGTCTAGTTGCCATGACGGCGACTCCTTAGGCGCCCGAGCGGTGCGATGCCATTGTGGCGATGGGGTCTGTACGACGAATCTATCGTCTTCGAGATTCTGGCGTCATCAAACACCCGTCCCATTATTGGACGGCCCGCACCATATCGGCGAACCGGGCCACCACCGATTCAAGAGCGCTCGACGTCGAGTCGGTCTTAGTGGACATGTTGCTAACTTACGGTTCTGAAGGAGACCGGCAAAAGGCCTGGCAACAGTACGGATCTACAGCCCGGCGCGGGTGCCGAGCCCGGTCTCAGCTTCGGAACGCCACGACCCAGATCCAGTCGACGGCGGCATGCGTCACCGCCGATGCGGTTACCTTTCGCGTCCGCATCCACACCCAGCCGTAGGCAATCCCGGCGAGCGCCGCCAGCAGGACATAGCGGTAGTTGGGAACGGGTGGGTTATTGATGTGGGCGGCCCCGAAAATGAGAGAGGCGACGAGCAGCGAGCCCAGCCGACCTCTCTCGCCGCGCCACCGCTTCTCGAACAGGTTCTGCAGCAAGCCCCTGAACAGGAACTCCTCCGGTATCGCCACGACGAAGTAGATGTTGAGGGCCACGAGCGCCCACGCCAGCGGCTGTACCTCCTGCCAACCGTAGCGGATGAAGCCGATGGAGAGCCCCAGCGGTATCGCCACGATCGCAATGCCTGCCAAAGCGACCAGCGCGAATCTCAGATCAGCGATACGCAAGCGAAAGCAAAACCCTAGATCGCGGACCGGCGTCACCACGGTGAACAGCAGCAGGCCGACGTCGAGGGCGATTAGCTGCACGACGTTCACCGTGCGCTCGGCCCCGGCGGGGATGCGGAACTCGGCCAGCCAACCGAAGTCGAGGGGCAGCCAGAGAATGAGGACCGCCGCGAGGAAGCGCAGCGGCATGGCGAACGGGTCTTCCCTGCCGGCGCTCCTGCCGCTCAGCATCAACCCGGCCGGTACCCCGGCGTAGAGGGCGTACTGCCAGACGAACCGACCATCGAAGCCGCCGGTGGCGCCGGAGTAGGCGGCGTAGGCCACCAGCGGCAGCAAAAAAAGTGTCCCCACGCGCAGGTGCGGCGCGCGGGCGAGCCAGCCGGAAAGTCGCGCTCGCCAGCGCTCGACGCTGAGCGTGGGATAGGGGGCGAAGATCAGGGCGAACACGGCCACCGCACCCACCAATCCGGGACCGGGCACGCCCTCGCCGATCGCGAACACCAAGAAAGCCACGAGGCCGAAAGCGAAGATGACCCCCGCGATGACGACCTCGCGGCGATGGGCCGCCGCGTCGGCTGCGCCACTGGTCATTGCGCTGTTCGCACCCGTGCTGCTCATCATGGCCAACATATGAGTCCGCTGCAGTCACAGACGCAACGGCTACCGGCCAGCGATGGCTATCTCGACGCTTCGGCGCTAGAGCGGCTGGCCGAGGCGGCAGAGGCCGCGGGCGTGAACGCTCGTTTTACATCGCAGTGAGCTCCTCCCCTCCCCTCCTTGCATCCCGAAGCATCAAAGGGCGATCCTTAACCTCATCGGCGGACAAGTCAGCAGGTCCGGATCGGCTACGGGCAATAGCCCTTCCCCATGCCTTGGCAGTTGCGTTGCTCTCAGACTCAACTCACCTCCCAGGGACGGGATAGGGCGCAGAGTAGATCGAGGAGAGAGGAGAGCGAGATGATATCATCGGTCAAGGATGTCGAGTATTTCTCCATTGTCGTTGCAGACAAACCTGGCGAAGCCAGGAAACTGCTTGAATTCCTGAGCGAGAAGAGCGTGAACCTGCTTGCCCTTACCGCATTTCCCCTGGGCGGAGGGGAGAGCCGAATCGACTTCTTCCCCGAGGACCCGTCACTGCTGAGAGAGGCGGCTGAAGACGCCGAGGTGCCTATGGCCGGACCCAAGAAGGCCTTCTTGATCCAGGGGGAGGACAAGATCGGAGCGTTCTACGACTTCCATCTGAAGCTGTCCAATGCTCGCATCAACGTTCGCGCCTGCAACGGTGTCGTGGACGGTACCGGCCGGTTCGGATACGTCATCTGGGTCGATCCCGCCGATCACGAGGAAACCTCGAAGGTCTTGAGAAGCAGTGATTGGAGGACGATCCAACCTAGCCGCCGGGAATAGGGGCCACGAGAGTCCTTCGGAATCGCCGACGTGCGGTGATCGCGCCGGACAATCGGACGCGCGGGCCTGTGGCAGCGAAGCCAGGTTACGTCTGAGGAACGGACTGCCGGCGTGACATGCCGAGCCGCTGCGGAAGCCGTACAGCGGCCCGTGCTGAAGGTGGAGGGAGAGGACTACTCGCCGATCAGTTCCTTCACGGCTACGATCAGCTCGTCCGGGTCTATCGGCTTGTCGATAAACTTCTCCGGCCGCACCAGCCCCTCTTCCCTCATCTTGGTGATCGCCTTCTTGAGACTCTCACGCAAACTGTCGAACGGCCGCTCGAACGTATCGCCGGACGCATGGCTTTCGTCCTCCTCGAGAACATCGGCGACCCCGGTCAGCATGATGACCGGGATGTCCTTGTATTCTTCGTTTCTCCGGAGCTGTTTGAACAGCACAAACCCGGTCTTTTTTGGCATCATCACATCTAACAGGATCAGATCGGGCTTCGATTCCTCGACCTTTTTCAGCCCCTGTTCTCCATCGAAGGCCTGGACCGGATCGTATCCGTTTTCGCTCAGCGCAACCGAAAGGAACCTGACTGTGTTCTCATCGTCATCGACTACCAACACCCGTTTCGACATCGGCTTATCCCTCTCTCAGACTTGGGCCCTTGATCGGCAACGTCACGCGGAATGTCGCTCCCTTCCCAGGCTCTGACTCGACGGTTGTGGTACCTCCATGAGACCTCACGATTTGAGACACAACCGCCAATCCCATTCCGGTTCCCTTCTTCTTCTTGGTGCTGAAGAACGGCGTGAAGATCTTGGCCTTCACCTCGTCGGGTATCCCCGGTCCGTTGTCACTGACCTCGATCTGTGCGTAGCCGTCGACTGATCCCTGCTCCACCATGAGCCTGACCCGAGCTCTTTCCTCCCCATCATAATCCTTCCAGGAGCACGCATCCAGAGCGTTCGACAGCAGATCCATCACCACGGAGCGAATCAACTGGGGATCGCACTCAACGGCCGGGAGATCGTCAGCAACATCAACTAATAACTCGACACCGGATTCCTCGAACTTCGCGGCGCTCAGCGAGTGGATCTTCTTCGTCAACTCCGCCAGACATGTGGGGGTAAGATCGAGATCCCGCTCCCTCGCGAAGTCCAACATGCTCTTGGACATGTCGGTCATGTGGTTGATACCCTCCTCCACCATCTGCCAGCCCTCAGCCAGGATCTGCTTGTTGTCCTTCGCCAAGCCGAGCTTGACCATATACGATCCGCCCTTCAACACGTTCAGCAGGTTCTTAATGGAATGCTGGACGCCGGTCAACGCCTGGCCCAATGCAGCCATGCTCTCCGACTGGATCAGTTTGCGCTGGAGTCGGACCTCGCTGGTGACGTCCTTGCTGATCCCGATCGTCCCAATGGGAGAGCCGTCGGGCGCGCGGAGACGAGAGAGCGTCAGCAGTACGTTTCGGACGTCGCCATTTTTGGTCTGGAAGTGCGTCAGATAGTTGACCACGTGGTCGGTATCGCGCAGCTGCTCGATAGCCACGTCTCGTTCGCGCGGATTGGCGAACAG